>JBHIAD010000047.1:0-11098 GCA_046758405.1 Methylomirabilales bacterium (SeqCode) | reverse complement strand
GGTCACTTGGGTGAACACCCCCCCCCCGCGACCGGAGGTCCCCAGAGCCCGGGCGACCTCCGCGGTGAGGGGCCTCAGGCCAATGCCGAGCCACCCCCGCACCACGCGGCCCTTGTCGATGAGATCCTGGGCAATCCGCCGGGCCAGACTGATGGGGATCGCGAAACCGATCCCTTGGCCGGAGGAGAGAATGGCGGTATTGATCCCGACCACCTCTCCCTGGATGTTGAGGAGGGGACCGCCGGAATTCCCCGGGTTGATCGACGCGTCCGTTTGAATGAAATGCTCGTAGGAGGCGACCCCGAGTTCGGCGCGGCCCGTCGCGCTGATGACCCCCACCGTCACGGTGTGATCGAGTCCGAAGGGATTGCCGATGGCGAGGGCCCACTCGCCGACTCTCAGGCGGTCCGAATTCCCCAATCGGGCCTCTGGGAGGGCGGCCTCGGACTCGACTTTGATGACCGCCAGATCCGTCCGCGGGTCCTTGCCGATTACCCGGCCGTCAAGCTCTCGCTTGTCGGCAAGCCGGACCCGGATCGCCAGCGCCCCCTCGACCACGTGGTTGTTGGTCAGGATGTACCCCTGCCTGTCAATGATCACGCCCGATCCGAGGCTCGTTTCCACCTCCGATCCGGGCGACGGCTCGGCGAAGTGCTTAAAGAGCTCTTGAAAGAGGGGGTCTCGCAGGAAGGGGTGCACCCCCCTGGCCCCTGGACCCCGGCGGCTCTCAGTCCGGATGTTGACCACAGCCGGACTCGCCTCGGCAGCGGCCCGGATGAAGGTGGCCTGTCCCTCGTCACCCACTCGCCGGTCGGCGCCGGCGGACGAGAGCAACGGGAGGACCCGGTACCCAACGAAGACTCCCCCGGCCAGGCCGAGCATCCCCCCAATCAGGAGGGCAATAGTGATGATCCGACGTCGGGCCATTGGATTTCAGCAATCCCCTCTCTCAGGCGTGCATCAATCTACGTGAGGGCAGAGATCCTGTCAACAGCAACGACAAAGGAGGCACAGAACCCATTGAAATTACAGCATTAAACATGGTTCAGGCCCATCGGAAAATTTTGGCTTTTAAATTTACCAGTGATCTTGACAAATATAGACTCAGGTTTTATATTATATAGCGACTAAAGATATCGAGTGTCCCAATTAACTTACGATCTAAAGGAGGTTGCGACGGTGAGCAAGGTCATCGGGATCGACTTAGGCACGACGAACTCTGTGATTGCAGTCATGGAGGGTGGGGATCCGGCGGTGATTCCGAATGCGGAAGGTGGGCGCTTAACTCCCTCCGTCGTGGCCTTCACAAAGGACGGGGAGCGACTGGTCGGTCAGGTGGCCAAGCGCCAGGCGATCACAAACCCTGACAATACGATCTCTTCGATCAAACGCTTCATGGGACGGCGCTATGAGGAGGTGCTGCACGAAATCGGTCTGGTCCCCTACAAGGTGGTGAAGGGACCGGGCGGTGACGCTCGGATCGATGTACGCAGCAAGCAGCATTCCCCCCCTGAGATATCGGCCATGGTTCTCCAGAAGCTGAAGACCGACGCCGAGGCCTATCTGGGGAATACGGTGACCAAGGCCGTGATCACCGTTCCCGCCTACTTTAATGACTCTCAGCGGCAGGCAACGAAGGACGCCGGAACGATCGCGGGGCTGGAGGTCCTCCGGATCATCAACGAACCGACGGCGGCCTCCCTCGCCTACGGCCTCGACAAGAAGAAGGACCAGAAGATCGCCGTCTTCGACCTGGGGGGCGGGACCTTTGACATCTCGATCCTCGAGATCGGCGACGGGGTGTTCGAGGTCAAATCCACGAACGGTGACACCCACCTGGGTGGGGACGACTTCGATCAGCGGATCATCGACTGGATCGTGGCGGAGTTTAAGAAGGACCAGGGGATTGACCTCTCCAAGGACCGGATGGCGTTGCAGCGCCTGAAGGAGGCCGCCGAGAAGGCGAAGTGCGAACTCTCCACTGTGATGGAGACCGAGATCAACCTGCCCTTCGTGACCGCTGATGCGTCGGGGCCCAAGCACCTGAGCCTGAAGCTCTCGCGGGCGAAGCTTGAACAACTGGTGGACGATTTGGTCCAGCGCTGTCTGGGACCCTGCCGGCAGGCCCTCGAGGATGCCGGACTCAAGGCCTCGGAGATCGACGAGGTGATTCTGGTCGGTGGACAGACGCGGATGCCCAAGGTACAGCAGGTGGTCCGGGAACTCTTTGGCCGCGAGTCCCACAGGGGGGTGAACCCGGATGAGGTGGTCGCGGTCGGAGCGGCGATCCAGGCGGGCGTGCTCGCGGGGGACGTGAAGGACGTCGTCCTCCTAGACGTGACGCCGCTGAGCCTGGGGATCGAGACGCTGGGTGGGGTCATGACTCGCCTGATTGAGCGGAACACCACCATCCCTACGAGGAAGAGTGAGATCTTCACCACGGCGGCCGATAGTCAAACCAGTGTCGAGGTGCATGTCCTTCAGGGTGAGCGGGAGATGGCGCGGGATAACCGAACCCTGGGGCGGTTCCACCTCGTCGGCATTCCCTCGGCGCCCCGCGGCGTCCCGCAGATCGAGGTGACGTTCGACATTGACGCCAACGGGATCCTGAACGTCTCGGCGAGGGACACGGCCACCGGGAGGGAGCAAAAGATCACCATCACCCACTCGAGCGGTCTTGACAAGGGCGAGATTGAAAAGATGGTGAAGGAGGCCGAGGCTCACTCCGCAGAGGACAAGAAGCGACGGGAGGAGATCGAAGCGCGCAACCAGCTCGACTCCCTGGTGTACAACACCGAGAAGATGCTGAACGAGAATCGGGAGAAGCTCCCAGTCGGTGAGATCGGCCCGATCGAAGAGGCGATTCAGGCGGGGAAGAAGGCGCTCGAAGCCAATGAGGCCAGCCAGGTCAGAGAGGCGATCGAGCGCATCACCAAGACCTCGCACAAAATGGCCGAAGTGATGTACCGGCAGGCGCAGGCCCAGGGGGCGCAGTCCGGTCCCGACGCGGGTGGACCGCAGGGTCCGGGCACGCAGGGTCAGGCACCGGGGGCGGCTGCCGAGGGGGAGGTGGTCGATGCGGAGTTCGAGGATCTTGGCGGGGAGAAGAAGTGATCAAACGTTAATCAACGTAACCCGGGCAGGCGAAGCGGTGGAGGCGATTGAGGCCGTGGCGCTGCCCATCGGAAAGGAGGTTACACTATGGCAATCGTGCGGTGGGATCCCTTTCAAGACTTGATGACCATCCGGGATCGGATGAACCGCCTCTTCGAGGAGACGCTGACCCGGGGTCGCGATCGGGAGGAGCCGGCAGCCCTCGGGAGCTGGGTCCCTGCAGTGGATATCTACGAGACTGCCGACAGCATCGTCCTGAAGGCCGAAGTGCCCGGGGCCCGTCGGGAAGACATCGATATCCAGGTCCGGGACAATACCCTGATTCTGCGCGGTGAGCGCCGAGTCGAGAAAGACGTGCAGGAGGAGAATTACCTGCGCGTGGAGCGGAGCTATGGGGCCTTTCACCGAGCGTTCACCCTGCCGACGATCATCCAACAAGACAAGATCAAGGCGGTCTTCAAGGACGGTGTCCTCGAGGTGAGCTTACCCAAAGCTGAAGAGGCGAAACCGAAGCGCGTCAAGGTGGAGGTGCAGTAATCGGCTTCACGAGGAAGGGCAAGACGGAGCGCATGGGAGCCGGCGGGTGTTCGTGAGCCGGTCCGCTGCGAGCCCCGTCTGGGAAAAAGGAGGTAGACCGATGCATGTCCAGAGTATCGACAACCCGTTTGTCAGTGCCACCGCAAATCTCGATCAGCCGGTGGGGGTGGTGGATCAGGTGTTCAACTCTCTCTGGGGATCCCTCGCCCGCTCGGAGGGCGTGCCGACCCTTGATGTCACAGACACCCCCGACGCCTTCGTGGTCTTGGTCGAGCTCCCTGGGATTCCCCAGGACGCAGTGGAGATCTCGTTGGAGAGAGATGTGTTAACCGTGAGAGGCGAGCGCAAGCCTGAGGAGGGAGACGGTCGCCGTTACCTGTGGCAGGAACGAACCACGGGACCCTTCTCCCGTACGCTCCGGCTTCCTCAGGGCGTAGACCCCTCAAAGGTCCGCGCTCTCTTTCGGGACGGTCTCCTCGAGATCCGTCTGCCGAAGCGGCAGGAGGTCAAGCCCCGCAGGATCCAGGTGGAGGTGGGCTGACCTCCGGCGGGCCGGAGCCATTCGCAATCGATCTGGCCAAGGCGGTAGGGTTGATCCGGGCCTGTCCTGGCACGAGGCTCCGGGGGGCCCCCATTAAGGATAACCGGTGGCGAAGCGTGACTACTACGAGGTCCTCGAGGTCCCCAGGGGGGCCTCCGAGAAGGAGATCAAGCGGGCATACCGCCGTCTGGCCCGCAAATACCACCCGGATGTCAACCTGGGAGGCAAGGCGGCGGAGACCCGGTTCAAGGAGATCACCGAGGCCTACGAAGTTCTGGGCGACCCTGCCAAGCGTCGCCAGTACGACCGCTTCGGGCACGCCGTCTTCAGCCAGGCCGAGGCCGGGCCGCGAGAAGGGCGATCCGGTGGATTTGATTTTACCACCTTCGATTTCGGCATCGGTGGCGGAGGCACGAGGGACCTGGGCGATCTGTTTTCCGATCTCCTCGGCGGCCCCGGGCGCCATTCCGAGCGGGGACCCCTACGGGGTAGTGACATCTACTATACGATCGATCTCGATTTCGAGGCGGCTGTCCGAGGGCTCTCCACGCAGATCCTCATCCAGAAACAGGGTGCTTGTGATGGGTGTAGTGGGACGGGGGCGGCGAAGGGCCACCCGCCCCAGACCTGCCCGGAATGCGGCGGAACCGGCCAGCGGCGGATGTCCCGCGGTCTGTTGAACCTCGGGAGTCCGTGCGGTCGCTGCCAGGGGAGCGGGGAGGTCATTACCGATCCGTGCCGGGTGTGTGGGGGACGCGGCACCAGTCTCCGGACGGAACGGATCCAGGTCAGGATTCCATCAGGGGTAGACAACGGGTCGCGGATCCGCTTTGCCGGCCGTGGGGAGCCCGGTCGCCGTGGCGGTCCACCGGGGGACCTCTATGTGGTCACGCGGATTCGGCCTCATAGGATCTTCGAGCGGAAGGGAGACAATATCTACTGCGTCCTGCCGATTACCGTGACCGAGGCGGCGCTGGGCGCGAAGGTGGAGGTGCCGACGGTGGACGGTTCCGCCACGATGGTGATCCCTCCCGGGACTTCAAGCGGGCGGGTCTTCCGGCTCCGAGGCAAGGGGGTGCCCCACCTGAAGGGGCCCGGGCGTGGTGACCAGTACGTGACGGTCAAGATCGTGGTCCCTGCACACCTTGATGGCCGGTCCCAGGAGCTCCTCCGTGAGCTTGGCCGGCTCAACCCCACCGACCCCCGGCGGGATTTGCTGGGGTAGGCGGACCCGCGGAGAGGCACACGGGGGGCATGAGGTCCCAGGTCCCAGGTCCCAGGAGGACCGGAGGAGTGATCATGCCGAGGGAACGTCGAGCCCTGTACATGATCAGCGTAGTGGCCGAGATGTTCGATATCCACCCGCAGACGCTGCGGGCCTACGAACGGGAAGGGCTGATCCATCCCGCCCGCAGTGACGGGAACACCCGGCTCTATTCGGAAGAGGATGTCCGGCGAATCGATCTGATCCTCCGGCTGACCAAGGAGCTTGGGGTGAACCTGGCGGGAGTCGAGGTGATCCTGAACATGCGCGAGCGGGTGCAGACGATGCGCCGCGAGATGGCCGAGACCTTTGAGGCAATGCTCGACTTGGTGGAGGAAGAGCTCACCCAGCGCCGGCGGGATAACACCCCGGGTCTGGTCCCGGTTGGGCGCCGGGGTTTGATTCGGCGCCCCCGGCGGCCAGTTGGATCGGAGTTGTGAAGGCTCTCGCGTTGGACAACTTGACACCGGTCACGGGGGATCTCATAATTGCGAGTGAAGGGTGACACCAGCGGGTCGCGGTGATGGTCGCGGCTCGATGGTTCTGCCCAGGAGGGTGGCGAGGGATGAAGAACACGGTCAAAACGGTCCTCTTGCTCGGGGCGCTGACCGGTCTGTTGCTCCTCATCGGTGAGTACGTCGGCGGTCCCCAGGGGCTCCTCATCGGCCTCATCTTCGCCGGGGCGATGAATTTCGGCGCCTACTGGTTCTCGGACAGGATCGTGCTCAGGATGTATCGGGCCCAGGAGGTGACGGAGGCTGAAGCTCCGGAGCTCGTCAGCATGGTGCGCCGCCTCGCGCAGCGGGCGGGCCTGCCCATGCCGCGCGTCTACGTGATCCCGACCGCCGCGCCCAACGCCTTCGCGACCGGCCGGAACCCGCAGCATGCCGCCGTCGCCTTCACCCAGGGAATCCTGCGCCTGATGTCACGCGAGGAGCTGGAAGGCGTGACGGCCCATGAGCTTGCCCATGTCCGGAACCGGGACACATTGATCAGCGCCGTGGCCGCGACGATGGCGGGGGTGATCATGTTCGTGGCCCGGATGGCCCAGTGGGCCATGATCTTCGGCGGGATCGGAGGTCGCGACGGGGAAAATCGGGGCGGGGGGTTCGGCCTCCTCCTCATGGCCATCCTGGCCCCCGTGGCTGCCCTGCTGATCCAGATGGCGATCTCGCGATCCCGCGAGTTTCTCGCGGATGCGTCGGCGGCTCGGCTGACCAAGAACCCGGAGGGACTCGCCTCGGCCTTGGAGCGGCTCCATCGGGCGGCGACGGCCCGCCCCCTCGATGCCAACCCCGCCACGGCGCACCTGTTCATCGTCAATCCCCTCAGCGGGAAGAGGCGCCTGAGTCTCTTCTCCACGCATCCCCCGGCCGAGGAGCGCGTCGCGCGGCTCCGGGCGATGCGGGTGTGATTGCGCTCAGGCCGACCCTCCTCGCCCTGGGACTGCTCCAGGGCTGCCTGCTCCTCACTCCGGCGGACCGACCGGTTCGTCTCGCCCTGGAACCAGCCGCTGTCCAGCCGGCCCCCTATCTGACCGTCCTCGGAGACGAGATCGTGGCGACCCTCTCCGGGGTGAGCCTCGGAATCCGCTA
This sequence comes from Methylomirabilales bacterium (SeqCode), assembly GCA_046758405.1. Lineage (GTDB taxonomy): Bacteria > Methylomirabilota > Methylomirabilia > Methylomirabilales > CSP1-5 > JBHIAD01. The sequence goes on along the minus strand of JBHIAD010000047.1, from coordinate 4,047 downwards.
TGCGGACGAGGAGGGCCTTGATCGGTTCTACCGGCGCCGGTACCAGCTGGAGAAGAACCCTCTCCGCGGGATGCTGGAGCAGTTCACCTTCTTCTATATCAAGGTGCAGAATCGTTCCCGACGCCAGGTCGCTTTCGATCCGCTCCAGGTCCACCTCGTCGATCAGAAGGGCCAGCGTCTCCTGCCGGTCGATTACACCGAACTCTACCGCCAGATTGGCAGTCTCGAAGGGGCGACCGAGGTGGAGCGGGCCCTTCGGGGATCGCTGTTGTCGTCCTATGTCGTCGTCACCCCCAACCAGGAGAAGGAGGGCCTTCTGCTCTTTCGCCGGTACGCGGGCGACGCCAAGGCCCTCTTCCTCCAGTTCACCTCCCTCTATATCGGGGGGACGCCCCAATCCCTGTTGTTCCAGTTCAGGGTCAGCCGATCCCCGAGAAAGTCCTGAAAATCGTTCACGGTTCATGGTGGAGATCGTCCAAAGTTCAAGGTCCAACGTCCAACGTCAAAAGCCGGTGGTCCGTCATCGGTTGTCGGTCATCGAGCACCAACCGCGGGTCCCGGGCGGCTCGAAGGCGCCCTTCGCGATGAACCCTGAACAGTGAACCGTGAACGTTCTATAGCCCTTCGGGGGAGTCAGCCCAGGCTGGCCGGTGGGAGGAGTCCCGCGAGACGTTCGAGCTTTTGGGGGGGAATTGGGCCGGTGACCACGATCCGTTTTCGCCGTGCGGTGTTCCCCGAGCGGATCCTGATCTGCTCGACCTGGACGCCCAGGACATCGGCGAGGAGGCGGCGGCAGGCCGTGTTCGCCCGCCCTGACTCGGCCGGCGCGCAGACGCGCACCTTGAGGGCGTCACCGTACCGGCCGACCACCGCGTCCTCGGTGGCCCGGGGCTGAACACGGACCCAAAGGGTGAGGGGACTGCGGCGACTGGATGGGACGCTCTCCCGATGGTCCTTCACTGCGGCCCCCGGCGGCGGGCCGGTGCATCGGGGTCGGCGTCCAGGAGATCGAGCTGGTTCTGGATCACGGCGCGGAGCTGCGCACGGAAGAGCTGTCGCTGTCGCCCCAGCTCGGCGATCTCGGCCTGGAGGTTGGCGAGCTTGAGGTGCGCCCCCTCGAGGAGCTGCTCTCCCTTCACCGTGGCCTCTTTGAGAACCGTGGCGGCCTCCCGTTCGGCATTGGCCTTGATGTCTTCGCTGACGCGTTGGGCGGCGATTAACGCCCTCCGGAGCGACTCCTGCTGCTCTTCGAACACGCCAAGCTGCGCCTCAAGCTGCTCGATCCGTTCATCCCGGGCGGCCAGGGCCTGCAGCAGTCGCTGCACCTCATCGGCGACTGTTTCGAGGAAGGTCTTGACCTCGACCGGGTCGAACCCCCGGAAGCGGCGTGGGAACTCGCGTTGGGTGATGTCAATCGGCCTCAGATCCGTCACCGGAGCCTCCATGCCATCTGCCGGAGGGTATCAACCAGAAATTGCTGCAGGAAGATGATTCCAAAGAGGACCACGAGCGGGGAGAAGTCGATGCCCCAGGCGAAGGGGAGCATGCGGCGGATCGGGGCGAGAACCGGCTCGGTTGCCCGGTAGAGGAACTGGACGATCGGGTTATAGGGGTCGGGATTCACCCACGAAATGAGGGCCCGGATGATGATGATATACATATACAGGGTTAACAGGAGATTCAGGACGCTGGCCACCGCGGCCAGGAAGTTGCCCACGACGAACACCCTTAGCCTCCCCGCTTCTTCACGGTAAGCCCTTCCCCAACTCCTCGGAGCGCCGGGTGGCGGCCTCGACGGCGTTGATCAGCGTGGCCCGGAGGTCCCCCTGCTCGAGGGCGTGCAGCCCGGCGATCGTCGTCCCCCCCGGGGAGGTGACCATGTCCTTGAGTTCGCCCGGATGCCGTCGGGTTTCGAGAACCAGACGGGCCGCGCCCAGGACCGTCTGGGCAGCCAACTCGCTGGCCACGTCCCGGGCCAGGCCCATCTTGACCCCACCGTCCGCCAGGGCTTCGATGATGGCAAAGACGTACGCGGGGCCGCTCCCACTGAGTCCGGTCGCGGCATCCAGGTGCTTCTCATCGACGGTCACAACCCGGCCGACCGCCCGGAAGACCTCCTCCGCCAGGGCGATGTCTTGGGCCGTCGCATGGCGCCCCGGGGCGATCGCGCTCATCCCGGTGAGGATGAGGGCCGGCGTGTTCGGCATGATCCGGATGACCCGGACGGGGGCAGCGAAATGCTCCTCGATGAAGGTGGTGCGGATGCCGGCCGCGATGGACAGCAGAAGGTGCGCCGGGGTGACTGCCTCGCGAATCTCGGTGAGGACGACTTCCATGACCTGGGGCTTGACCGCGAGGATGACCAGCCGCGAGCCTTGCACCGCCTTTCGGTTGTCGGTCGTGGTCTGGACGCCGTGCGTCCGCGTGAGGTGTGCGCGCTGCTCGTCGCGTGGCTCGGCGGCCGTGATCTGCGCCGCCGGCAGGCTGCGGGCCTGGAGCAGGCCGCGGATGAGGGCCTCCCCCATGTTCCCGGCACCGAGAAAAGCAATGCGGGTCTCGCGTAGCATGCCGCCGTCTCCTTCTGGTTGACTTATAGCCTGGCCCTCTGGGGGCGTCAAGGCTTTTCAGGTTCGGGAGACGCTGAGACCTGGGATGATCAATCGCTTACGCAAACTTCAGCAGGCCCTCGAGGATCAATTTGGTGATCCCACCGCATCTACATGAAGGCCGTCACCACCTGCCCTGCTTCTGGCGGTGTTCGACGTGCCGTTCGAGCCTCTCGCGGATTCCGAGTGCTCCCGGGCGATGATCGGGACTCGCCCCCGGTTCTCGTCATGACCACGCTGCTCCACCCACCTGGGGCTCTTTGACATGGCTTCGGATAGCCTAGCGCAGGTTGATGGGACGCCCAATGCTTATTTGTGGGACTACTGGAAGCGACGCCAGTCGCTTGCGATCACTTGGATAACCTTGCGCCGGTGGGTCATCATCCTTCCGACAGGCTGTGGGCGGCGCTTGAGGGGACGGGAAGGGAGATGGTGACGGTGGTTCCCTGCCCGACGAGGCTTGAGACATCGATGGTGCCGTGATGGTCTTCGACCACGCGGTGAGCGATAGCCATCCCGAGTCCCACCCCTCTTTCCTTGGTGGTGAAGAAGGGATCGAAGATCCGGGCCAGGACCTCGCGCGGGATCCCGTGGCCCGTGTCCCGGATGGAGACCTTCACGTAGGGGAGGGTCTCCTGCATCGCGGTCGGGTCGGCAGGGGGCGGCCCAGTAGCGGGGGCCGATTGGTAAACGAGAGCCGAACGGATTGTCACCTCCCCTCCCTGCGGCATCGACTGGATCGCATTCTCCATGAGGTTCGACAGGCAACGGTACAGCTTCTTGCGGTCGGCCTGGACTCGCGGAAGGGGATGGGCCAGGCGGGGCGTGACGACCACCTTGCGGTCGGTCAGGGTCTGTTCGAAGACCTCAAAGACCTGCAGGAGCATCTCATTAATATCGGTCGGCTCGAAGCTGAGGCTCGACGGTCGGGCCAATTCCAGCATGTCCTCGAGGGTCCGTTGCACCCGTTCGAGCTCGCGGGGGACCACCCGTTCAAACTTGGCGCGCACGTCGGGATCGGCATGGTGGGTGGTAATCAACTGGGCAAAGATCGAGATAGAGGTCAGGGGGTTGCGGATGTCGTGGGCAATGCCGGCCGCCATCGTCCCGAGGGCGGCGAGACGCTCGGATCGGCGCAGGCGCTCTTCAAGCTCGCGCATCTGAGAGAGCTGGTGAGTCATTTTGTTGAAGGCACTCGCCAGCTCACCAATCTCATCGCCTGACCGGACCGTGATCTGTTGCGAGAGGTCCCCGCGCCCGACTGCTTCCGCTCCATTGACCAGTTTGCGGATCGGCCCGGTAATCCGCCGCGCCACGATAACCGATCCCAGGCTGCCCAAGATCACCGCTGCAATTCCGAACAGAATGATCTGCGTTTGCGTCTGGGCGATCTCTGCCTCCATACGCTCGAGTGAGATCCCTACCCGCACCGTCCCCCACT
>JBHIAD010000046.1:0-11432 GCA_046758405.1 Methylomirabilales bacterium (SeqCode) | reverse complement strand
GATGGGTCAACAAGAAGAGATCGAGCACGAGCACGGCTCCGATACTCAGGAAGAAAATGTGAACCATCTCACCGGTCTGGAGAAGCGCCCAAAGGGGAGAGACGAGCATCGTAAGCAGCACACAGAAGGGAAGCCAATGGCTCCTCATGATCCCGCCGAAATACTTCTTCATAGTGGCGCCGGAGATAGGAGGAAAAGCCGTGGCATCGGCCTCTCGATCTGCCGGTTTTGCTCGGGCGTTTCGATAAAGGACGGCGCTGAGATAGACGGCCACCGGAGTAAGGTAGAATTCCGGCAGGAGGATGGCGGAGGTGATTCCAATGAGACTCACGGCCCCGATCCCTGCCCACGCGGCCAGATGACCGAAGATCTCCCGTCCCGATATCAACCTCAAGCCCAGATACAGCGCGGCCACCACGAGGTACACCACGACGGATGGCCACCCTGCGGATGCGTGGAAGGCGGCGAGAAGAAGGGCAACACCTGATGCGGTATGGACGAGATACCGGCTTGCCTGTGTCGTAGTCCGGAGTGAAGCCCGGGCCTCAAGGGACCAAGCAAAAAGGGCGTAGAGGACCGCTAGGCCCGCCACCACGGGGGCATAGGCCGGGGCCGGCAGGCCGACCCGCTTCAGGATCAAGATGAGCAGGAGGCCGATGGAGCCATAGGCCACAAAGGCCCCCGGCACGAGGGCGTCCCGGAATTCGGTCGCCCCCTCTGGCAACGTCTCCTCCCAGCCCCGGGTTACGAGGATAAACCCTATCGGGATGAGCAGGAACACCAGGGGAGAGAGGAAATCCCACGAGGCAAGGACACCCGCGAGGAACACGGCCAGGGTATTGCCTCCCCCGACGGTGATCAGGACTTCCCAGCCCTGCCTCGGGGCCGGAGCCCCCGTTTTTTCCTCCTGCGAGTGGTTCCAGCACGCCACCAAGATGACGAGGTACAGGAAAAAGAATTTGAGGGCGAACCCCTCCACCAGCCCGTCATTCTGGGCGAACCGCATGAAGGCGGCGAAGCAAGTGGAAATCAGGAACCCGAGAAAGAGGAGGCGGGCGAGGATCGACCGATACTGCTGGGAGAGCACCAGGCAAATCAGGCTCATGGCAAAAAATGAGAGGACGGCCGCCTCCCCACTGTAGAGGGAACTCACAGAGGCCACCAGGAGAGACCCGTATCCGAAGAACTGGAGAGGCTGCTTGAGGGGATGTCGCGGGCTCAGGCGATGACCGAGGTAAAGATACAGGGCTCCGGGGAGGATGAGGCCGACGACGGTCCAGGCGGGCGGCCCACCCGCGATCCCGATACCCCACCCAATCACAGCAAGAAAGAGGAAGGGGGGGAGATACGAGGTCAAGACACCTAGCGTAAGGTTCAAGCCTAAACCGGCAGCCGAATAGGCGATGGTGGGATACCTCCGTTTCAAGGCCCCCATGGCGAGAAACGTCGCACCCACCAAGATCAGCGCCAGGGGGGTGGCCAGCGTCTCCTGGAAATTCACCGGCGGCGGAGCGGTATCGAGGAGATGCTGCAAGGGGAATCGGAAATAGAGATCAGCCAACGTTTGCCAAAAGGGAACCACAGAAGCGGCCACCCCGAGGCCCAGGATCATCGAGAGGAGATAGGCGGTGTGGTTGCACGGGGCAAACCGCTCGCCCCTTAGCAGAAACCAGAAGGTGAGGAGCACGGCGGCCCACACGGCCGTCGCCATGAGATAGACTGGGGCAGGGACGTTGAGATAATACAGGACCATCGAGGCGGCGAAGACCCACGCCACGTGCGCCCCGAAACTGAAAAGCAGGGGGAGAAACCTCAGGCCTCGGCTCACCCGGGTGAGAAAGAACAAGACCCCCGACGCCACGAAAAACGAAAGGAGAAGCCCCACGCGGGGGTGGGTCAGAAAATAGACGCCGAAATACGCGAGAGCGGCCAGCAGGACCACAAAAATTGCCGCGGTGAAGTGGGTGAGGGATTCGGATGACCCACGGGACACTGCCGCGGACAGGATGGCCGCAAAGGCAAGGACGAGCCATACCACCGCCTCATTTCCGACTCCCAGGGTGAAGGGAGACAGGAAGAGGAGAGCGACGGCGCACGCCGTCATGAAATAGGGAAAAGTTTTCCCGCGTGACAGGATGTATCCCGTCACATAGTACGCGAGCCCAACACCCGCTGCCAGCGAGGCACTGAAGGAAGGGTGGCCCGCAAAGGGGGGAACGTATTGAAACGCAATCCAATACACGTTCAGGGGCAATAGGACGTTGGCCAGTGTCATGAACAACTCGCTGCACGTCTCAGCAGCTTCGCGTCCCCGCAAATAGCTGCCGATCAGCCATGCGGCGATGTTCAGACCCAGCAGTGTGGTCGTGAATGCGCCAGAGACAGACACAGGCATTGTCGGAAGCTGCAGTGTGTATGCCAAGGCAGCCAGAAAGGCAATGGCAATCCCGCTGTATCCGGAGATGGAGAAAAGTCGCAAAGGTTTCATCATTTACCCCCCCCTCCCACAAAAATGGAGGTCACCCAACTTTGACCACTTCTATTTCACAATAAGGATCACCCATGGCAGCGCACTTGGTTTCACTGGTCTTCACCTCTGTATCGAGATACCGTCTGGCGAACTCGGTGAGCACACCCTGATTGATGAAGCAGAAGGGGGAGGCTTGCCGCTGCAGCCCACGGCACTCGGGACAGTTCTGAATCTGAATGAGCAGCCGATCACGATCCAACGAGGTCTTTACGCTTCCCGGACTTCCCGTGGCTCCCAGGACCGCGGCCTGGCCGATCAGGGCCAGCTCATTCATGGCGTATTTCGATTTGTCCACGAGTTGTCTGATGGCTTCCACCTTCTCAGGTTTCAGGTTCCTGAGGAGGCCCTGACCCACGAGGAAGCTCCAGGTTTGAAACCCCTTGCCCATGGTCTGAAGGGCTTTATCGCGAAGGAGGAAAAAATCTTCGATAGGTATCCTGGTTGGCAATCGTTCAGGGGCGGCAAATTCCGGCCTCCCGGCCTCCTGCGTGACGATCCTGAGTAGATTCTCTCCACCCATGGTCTTCAGCGCAGAGAGTGCCGTCGCCATCAATTCCCGGTCTAAGAACTCGCCATTCATCGTCCTCTCTCCCTGTTGGTCATTTTTTGGTGGAGCCATGACCAATAGCGCCGAATCACCATGACGCAGATCGCTTGAAGTGCATTTCCTGTGCCACTTCTCGCGTTTCTGGACCACTGACACACGAGAACACCGGTAGGCGGAGTGTCACCCGAGTAGACACACTGATGCCCGTCAAGGACTGATGATTCAAAAGGGCATAAAGGGGGAGGAGAGGATGGAGTGTTTTCGTACACGTACAGGCCGCCGAATAGGAACAGGATGGCCAGGACAACCCCCGCCGCTTGGCGGGTCCCCCTAGCAAGGGCATTGCCCCGATCGGTCCGGGTCCCCTGCTCGAGGCGCCCAGCCGAGCCGAGTATCAGCTAGCAGGAGGGGGCGGCAGGAGGCCCGCGGCGGCCTCCTGGTCATCGACCACGACCAGGGCACTCAGGGCGCGCTCGACCATCCGCCGTGCCGCCTCCCGCGCCGAGATACTCAGCCGACAGGTGATGACCGGACGGGACATCACCTCACGCCACGGATGGGCCGCCCGAGAAAGGTAACGGAGGAGTGGATAGCCGGAGGGAAGCAACCTGGCTGCTCGCCGTATGGGACGAGATACGGAGTCATAGCTGCCCTTCCCACATTGGTACCGCGGAATGAGGATGCCAGAGGCATATGGGCCTGGACTCACGTGAGCATGTCCAGGGCCATCAGGGCAAAGGCGCGGGCCCCTTGCAGGAGCCGTTCCCCGCGGACCGACTCGTTCGTCTGGTGGGCTTGGGTTGGATCGCCTGGGCCGCAGATCACCATCGGGACCTGGAGGCCGGGCGCGTATACCCCTCCCTCGGTGAAGTAGGCTGCCCCCCCGAGTCGGGGGAGCTGCCCGAGAATCGCCTCAACAGATCGCCTGACGATCTGCACGGTCTCGGCCTCCGGGGGAGTCTCCACGGCCTCCCAGGCCACGAGGGTCTCGACCGAGACCTGGGGGCCGGCCGCCTCTCGGGCGCGGCGCTCCACCTCGCGCCGGACCTCCCCCAAATCCTGGCCTGGGAGGAGGCGGATATCGACTTGGAGGCGCGCCTCAGCCGGGACGACGTTGACCTTGGTCCCCCCCTCGATCAGGTTGACCGAGATGGTTGGGCTTCCGAGCAGGGGATGCCTGGGGTGGGGGAGCGGGAGGTCGGCCAGCACGCAGGCAAGTCGCGCTAGGGGCAGGACGGCGTTCACCCCGAGGTGCGGGGCCGAGCCATGAGCTGCCCGGCCTTGGCTCCGCACCTCAAGCCACAGGGCCCCCTTCTCAGCCACCCACACCTCGAGGTCGGTCGGCTCGGGGATGATCAGGTGGGCAATCCCCTGGAGGACTCCCCGCCGGAGGAGATCCTGCGCCCCTCGACAGGCCACCTCTTCATCGGCCGTACAGGCGATCAGAAGATCCCCCTTGAGGGGCACCCGGTGTCGGGCGAGCACTGCGGCGGCGCTCAGGGCGCTTGCGAGACCTCCCTTCATGTCACTCGCCCCACGCCCGTACACCATCCCCTCGACCACGATCCCGGCGTGGGGATCATGGGTCCAGTCCGCTCGAATCACCGGGACCGTATCGAGGTGGCCGGCGAAGGCGACCGGAGCCCGCTCCCCACTCCCTCGGAGGCGCACGAGGAGGCTCCCCCGGTCTTCATCCATCGGGTACAGCGCCGTCTCCAGGCCTGCGCCTTCGGCCCAGGCCTGGAGCCGCCTCGCCAGGCTGAGCTCTCGGCCCGGCGGGTTCGTCGTATCGGCCCGGATGAGGTCCTGGGCCAATCGGACGACCGTGGCTTCATCGAGGGCGGCGATGACCCGCTCACGTATCACCCCGCTCCCCCATCAGGTAGGCTCGTTTGATGATCGGGCTCTCCCTCAGCTCTGCCGCCGACCCTGCGAGGATGATTTCCCCCTTCTGCAGGATGTAGCCGCTCGAGGCCACCTCGAGGGTCATCCGCGCGTTCTGCTCCACCAGGAAGATCGTCGTCCCGTCGGCATTGATCTGCTTCACCATCGCGAAGAGCTGCGCGACGAGCAGTGGCGAAAGCCCGAGGGACGGTTCGTCGAGGAGCAAGAGCTTGGGTCTCGACATGAGCCCACGGCCCATGGCGAGCATCGCCTGCTCACCCCCGCTCATGGTCCCCGCGAGTTGGCGGCTCCGTTCGCGAAGGCGCGGGAAGCGTCCAAAGACCTCCTCCATCCGCTCGGCGATGACCTGCTCGTCGGTCTCGCCGAAGGCCCCCATCCGGAGATTTTCGAGCACCGCCATCTTGGGAAAGAGCCGTCGCCCCTCGGGCACGACGGCGATCCCCCGCCGCACAATCTGATGCGGGCGGAGCCCGTCAATCCGCACCTCCTCAAAGGTGATCGCTCCCTCGACCGGGCGGACGAGGCCGAGGATGGTCTTGATCAAGGTCGACTTGCCAGCCCCGTTGGAGCCTAGCAAGCACGCAATCTGGCCGGGCACGAGGGAGAGGGAGAGATTCCGCAAGACCTCAATATTGCCGTAGCGCGTGGTGACCCCCCGCATCTCAAGCATGGGCTGCCTCGCCCGTCCCCAAATACGCCTCCCGCACCTCTTCATTGGCCGCGACCTCGCGGAAGGCCCCCTCAGCAATCTTTTTGCCGTAGTTGAAGGCCACCACGCGATCGCTGATCCCCTCGATGACGAACATGTCGTGCTCGATAATGAGCAGGCTAATGCCGGGATACCGATCCCGCACCTTCGTCAGGTCCTTCATCAGAGTCAGGGTTTCCTCCGGGTTCATCCCGGCGGAAGGCTCGTCGAGGAGGAGCAAGTGCGGCCGCGCCGCGAGGGCGCGGCAGATCTCGACCCGACGCCGGTCGATCTGCGGGAGCCCGGCGACTCGCTCGAACCCCTGGGCCACCAACCCCGGGTTGAATATTTGCAACAGCGCGCTCGCCTCGTCGATGGCCGCATGGACCTCCCGTAGAAACCGCCGCCGCTGAAAGAGGGCGTGCAGGACGCCGCATTCCTGCCGCCCGTGCATGCCGATCAGAATGTTGTCGAAAACGCTCAGTCGTAAGCAGAGCCGGCTCGCCTGGAAGGTCCGGGCGATCCCACGGCGGGAAATCTGATGCGCCTCCAGTCCGAGGAGGCTCTCCTTTCGGAAGAAGAGATCCCCCGCACTCGGCTGGTAGATCCCAGTGACAAGGTTGAAGAAGGTCGTCTTCCCCGACCCATTCGGCCCGATGAGCCCGACCGTCTCTCCCCGTTCAACGGCCAGGTTCACTTCATCCACCGCAACGAGACCGCCGAAGCGGATGGTGAGTCCTTCGGTGCGGAAGAGACTCATGGCGGGGAACCCGCGGAAGTTCCCGGGTGGAGCCCGTACCGACGGATGCCACTGGGCCAGAGACCATGGGGGCGGACAAGGAGCATCGTGACGATGGCGACGCCGTAGAGGAAGAGTCGATACTCGTGCAGAAACCGAAAGCGCTCCGGCAAGAGGATGAGCAACATCGCGGCGACGAGAACCCCTGGAATGCTATCCAACCCTCCGAGGATGACGATGCTGACCATGATGAGCGAATCACCGAAGGTAAAGTTGGCAGGGGCGATGAACCCCACCATGACCGCATAGAACGCCCCGCCGAGGCCGATCAGCACATTCCCAAGGGAGAAGGCTAGGAGCTTCCACCGGGCGATCGAGACCCCAAAGCACTTGGCCACCGTCTCGTCGTCCCGCACCGTGTTCAGCGTCAGCCCGACCCACGAGTTATGCAGCCGCCAGACGGCCCAGCCAGCCAGGGAAATCAGGAGGAGTGCGCTGTAAAAGAAGTTGGCGTAAAAGGGTAGTGCCACCCCGAAGAGCACGGGCGATCGAGTAAAGAGGTGGCCGAAGAGCTCCACGGTGGGGATGTTCTTGATCCCCTGAGGTCCCCCCGTGAACGCGAGGTTGTTGACCAGGATGTTGAAGATGAACACGAAGGCGATTGTGACCAGGGCGAGGTAATGACCGCGCGTCTTCAGGATGGGAACGAACAAGAGGGCCCCGATCAGCATCGCCACCACCGGACCGAGGAGGAAGGCGGCAAATACGGGAAGCCCTACCCTGACAGTCAGCAGCCCGACCGTGTAGGCGCCGATCCCACTGAAGGCCGCCCCCGCCAGATTGATCACCCCAGCCGTGCCGAGTTGCAAGTTCAGGCCGAGGGCGATCATCCCGTAGATCAGCCCGAGCGTCACGACGAAGATCCAGTAGGGACTCGTGCGGAGGAAGAAGGGGAAGGTGAGGGCGAAGAGCCCCAGGATTAGGAGGGCGGCCACGCGATGGTGACCGAAAAGGGCAAACAGCCACTCCTCGACCCAGGAAACCCACCGCACCACGGCGATGAGGAGAGCGATTCCGGCCCCAAGGGCCAGGAGCGTCCAGGTCTCCGTCGCCTCCAAGCATGCGATGAAGAGGGCATAGAGCCCACCCTCGATCAGCAGTAGCGCAAGTAGTGCCATGACTCCGCCCGGCCGCCGGTCCTGCGCGAGGGACCCGCACGCATGGTTCGACACCGGCACCGCATCGTCGCGAGTGACCCAAGGCCCTCCTGAGAGTCTCAGGCGCTCAATCCACCTGCAGTGCGTACCCTTACACCCGCTGTACTTCCTTTTCGCCGAGGATCCCCGTCGGCTTGAACACCAGGAAGAGCATCACGACGCCAAAGGCGAAGACGTCCTTGAACTCCGACCCTCCCGGGATAAAGGCTGCAGCGAAGGTCTGGAGGACGCCAAAGAGCAGCCCTCCCACAATGGCCCCGTAAATGTTCCCCAGCCCGCCGATCACGGCAGAGGAGAATCCAATGACCCCCGCTGTGATCCCCATGGTGAACATCACCTCGCTATAGTAGATCCCGTTCAGGATTCCCGCGACCGCCGCGAGGGCGGAGCCGAGGAGGAAGGTGAAGTCCACCGTGCGGTCCATGTCCACCCCCATCATCATCGCGGCCTCCGGATCCTGGGCGACGGCGCGCACTGCCGCCCCGATCCGGGTCCGGGTGATGAGTTGTTGCACGACCACGATGGTGCCGAAGCCGACCGCGAGGATGAAGAGGTTCTCATATCGGATGATGGCCCCCGCGACTTCGAAAAACCCCGACGGGAAGAGGCTGGGAAACAGCTTCGGGTCTGCCCCCCGGGGGTAGAAGATCAGGACCCCCTCACGGATCACGACCCCCAACATCAGGGTGGCCAGCAAAATGACGAGTGGAGGGGATTTGCTCAGGGGCTTGACGCAGATCCGTCCGGCAAGGACCCCGAACAGCCCGGTGAGCACCATCGCCCCGACGAAGGTGAGGGGGACCACCATCCAGGAGACGTCAACCCCGAGGATGCCCCACAAGGCCGTCAAGGCCAGGGCGGCGAAGGCCCCCAGCATGTAGATGTCGCCGTGGGCGAAGTGGATGACGTTGAGGACCCCGAAGAAGAGGGTGAAGCCTACGGCCACCAGGGCGTACATCAACCCCAGCATCAGCCCGTTCAGAAGCTGTTGCACAAGGACCGAAAGGGGAGGCACCGGCCCGCTACCCTTTCTTGTACTTCAGACCAGGGAGGGTCCGCTTGCCCGAGGCGTATTCCGACTCATCCCACACCACCCACTTCCCATCCTGGCTCACGTAGGGGGTGATCAGGGGGATGATGTTCTGCCCGTGCGCGTCGAACTTCACCGGGCCGATGATCGTATCCTGGGTATTGGTCCGGTGAATCAGTTCGGCGACCTTGGACCGGTTGGGCCCCACCCTTTCAATCGCGTCGATCATGAGGTTTGCGGCGACGTAGGCGAAGGGTCCGTATGCCTCCGATGGCTCCCTGAAACCTGCCTTCTGGTAGGCTGCAAGGAACCGCTTGCCGCCCGGCAGTTTCTCGGTCGGCGCCCCCTCCACAAAGCAGTACGTCCCCTCCGCGCGGGACCCCGCCACCGCATTGAAGGTGTCGGACTTGATCCCGGAGGTCCCCTGGAACTGGGCGCGGATCCCCAGCTTGTCCATCTGCACCTTAATGCGGACCCCGTCAGGCGTCAGGCCACCGAACCAAATCACCTCGGGACCCAGGGCCCGGATCTTGGTCAGTTCGGCTGAGTAGTCCTTCTGATCCTTGGCGGTCCCATCCACCGACAGGATCTTCCCGTCCACCTGTTTAAGGTACTTGGTGAAGAACTTGGCGTGGCCGCGACCATAGTCCGTGGTGTCGTGGATCAGCGAGAAGGTCCTAAACCCCAGTTTCTTCACAGCGAAGTTGGCCGCCATTTCGTTCTGGTTGATCATCGTCCCGTTGACCCGGGTGACCTCGACGTAGTCGTTGCCGTACGTGATGTCGGGGAGGACCGCCCCCCACACCATGGCCGGCAGCCCGAGCTTGTGGTAGGTATCCACGCAGGCAATCGCCACCACGCTACAGTAGTGGGTGATGGCCGTGATGACCTGAGGGTCCGAGCCGGCTTTGAGGGCGGCCTGGACGCCGACATCCGGTTTACACTGGTCGTCCAGCACCAGGGGCTCGTACCGGTACTTGGTCATGGGATCCGCGTTGCGCTCCCTGAGGGCCAGGAGAAAGGAATTTCGCCCCCCCAGCCCGTTCGACGCGGTCCCTCCGGTCAGGGGACCGATGAAGGCCAGCTGCACGGTCTGCTTGGCGTAGGTGCGCCGGGGAGCCAGGGTCCTGATGCCCGCGACCCCGAGCCCCAGGAGCCCTGCACGCTGCAAGAAGCGCCGGCGCGTAATGCTCAGGAAAGGGGTCTCCGACGTGTGGGTTTTCGCTGTCATGATCTTCTCCTCCTTAAGGAAAAAAGGGGGGAATGATCGCCGCCACAGTAGGTGGCTCGTTCGTACTACAGGCCGCCTGAGACGTCAAGAGGGAATCCAAAAGTCCCGGATCGCTGGGGAGGTGTCCTCACCCCGTGTCGGCCGCGAAGACAAGCCGCTCACTCCGCGCCGCCGATCAGCCTTCCCGCCTGTTCAACCATCTCCCGCTCATTCCTGTGCGTCAGGACCCCGAGCGCCTCAGCCACCGGGAACCAGCGCACCTCATCGACCTCGTGGTCATGCCGCGTCGTGTCCCCTCCCGTCCACCGGAAGAGATAGAAATGGACGGTCTTGTGGACGCGTGATTGCGTCTTGCGGTCGAAGAACCAGTACTCGATCTGTCCCAGCTGCTCCACCAGTTCGCCGGTGAGCCCTGTCTCCTCGGCAAGCTCCCGCGCCGCGGTCTCCTGCGGGGCCTCACCGGGCTCAACGGTCCCCTTGGGCAGGCCCCACAGCGCCCCTCCCCGGAGCCCGATCAGGGCAACCTCGGGTCCAGCGGTTCCCTGCCGGAAGAGGACTCCCCCGGCCGAGACCTGGCGCCGGACCGGAGGTCTCCTGGTGGAAGGCAACCTGGTCATGCTGACCTCCACACCCTGGCAGATGCTTTCACCGGGCCCCGCCCTCTCCCCACGGACACGTGCTCCCTTCCTACCCCGTCTGGGTCGCCTCCCGCACGATCATGGGGGGGACAAGGGACCAGTCAAACTCGGCAAGATCCTCAGGATGTCGGGTCTTCACGATCTCCCAACACCGGTCGATCGCCTGGAGGAAGCCCTCGAGCTCGACCCCAAGGTAACACGGCCGGTGTGGCGCGACCTTTGCCAGCCCCTTGCCGAACTTGGCCAAGGCTCCGCTCCGATTACCCTGCTGAATATGATAGAAGGCGACCGCGAGTTGGATCAGGCCCCGTAGGAAGTCCTTTCCCGCCCCTCGCCACGCCATCCATACTGGCTCGACCAGTTCGTGGAATTCAAAGAAACAGTGATACTGCCACAGGACGGCCCCCCGCAGCAAGGTGCCGGCGAGCCCGGGCGGGTAGGAGCGCTCATGCATGTTCTGAAGACACTTCCAGTAGCGATCGGCCACGCCCGCGACCTCCCCCCACTCCCCCCGGTACTCCGGACGGGGGAGGACGTGGCCCTCCTCCTCGACCAAAAGACCGACCTCCTCGATCAAGTGCCGCCCGACATCTTCACCGGACCAGTCGCACCACGGTGTCCCGTCCGTCCGGGCTTTGACTGCCACTGCCCACGCAGCGAAGGAGGGCTCACCGTGTGACAGCAGTGCGCAGTACGCGGAGAGCCAGCAGAGCGGCGCGGCGGCGGCAGGGCTCTCCACGGCCTCCATCATGAGCTCGGCCAGCGTATCCCGGAGTGGGCTTCGCATCAGGCCCCATCGAGCGCGAGGACAGTGACGAGTTGTTCGACATCAATGCTGGAGCCGAGCCGCTCGCACAGGGTGGCGGGGGACATCCGCCGGATCCGCGGCGCATAGGGGATCTGGCCG
>JBHIAD010000045.1:0-11493 GCA_046758405.1 Methylomirabilales bacterium (SeqCode) | reverse complement strand
CGCTTGCGCTCCGTGATGTCCTCGATGATACCAAGTCCGTACAGGACGCGTTCCTGTTCGTGGCGCATGAGGGAAGCGGTCAGCTTAACCCAGATGACCTCGCGTTTCTTCGTCAGATAACGCTTTTCCATCTGGTAGCTCGAAAGCTCCTCCCGGAACACCTTCCGGGCCTGGCGTACGTCCTTCTCAATGTCTTCGGGATGGGTGATATCCGTGAAGGTGAGCTGAGTAAGCTCTTGCTCGGTGTATCCGAGCATCCGGCAGAGCGCCGCATTGGCGCGGAGGAACCGGAAATCCGGGCTGACGAGGGCCATCCCGACAGGGCCTTCTTCGAAGACTTGTCGGAAACGCTCGTCGCTCCCCCGGAGGGCCTGCTCTCCCTTCTTCTGATCGGCGACTGGTGTGTCTCTACTGGACGAGACAGCTCTATTCAGGTGCCGTGAGGTCTTCCGGGCGGGTTTCGCTTTCGATTGATCCGATTTCGCTCTGGACCGGTTCAACGTGTGTGCCCCTTCCGAACGAGCGTGACGTCACAGCACCAGCTCACTGGACTCCCCACAGACCCGTGGCTGTCACATCGCAGTTCATGACGCCCTGCTTGGCAACCCGGCGTATCGAGAAAACGGTGCAAGTCGCGTGCCCGGGAGCCGGCGCTGCGTGTTGCTGTGAGCCCTGGAGTCTGAGGAGGGGAGGGATCGAGCCCGGCTCCCATCGCGACCTTGCGGAGATGCGGTCAGAGGCAACCCTTTGCAATGGTAGCTGCATCGCACCCTGCAAGGCAAGGAGTCTTTCCCGCCCATTGCCCCCGAGGGCATTCACCGATTCGCTCGCTGTATGGTGAAGAGTGGCCTCACCGTCGGAGGCCCTGCCAGGATTGCTGGGACCGACCACCGGTCAGACGTCCCCGCACCCCTTTCTGTCGCCTGTGGCCCGCTCACTGTGGAGCGGAAGCATGAAGGTGAAGGTGCTCCCCTGTCCTTCTCCTGGCGACTGGGCCCAGATCCGGCCGCCGTGCAACTCAACCAGGCACTTGGTGAGGGCGAGGCCGAGCCCGGCACCCCCGTGTGCCTTGGTGAGAAAGGCGTCGAGCTGGGTAAACTCCTGGAAGAGCTTCGGAAGGTCCTCTGGCTGGATTCCGGTACCGGTGTCCTGGACTGCGATCTCGAGACTCTCTCCGACCGGGCGCGCCCGCACCGTCACCCGGCCCCCTGTGGGCGTGAACTTCACCGCGTTTGCCAGGAGATTGAGCAGGATCTGCTTGAACCGGACCGGGTCAGCCCTCAGGAGCGGGAGGTCCTTGCCGAGATCGAGCTTTAGGGTGAGGCCCTTGGTCTCGGCCTGGGGGCGGATTTGGTCGGAGGCCGCCTTGAGCGCCTCGGGGACGTCAAAGGACTTGAGGTGGATCTCCACCTTGCCCGCCTCCACCTTGGCCAGGTCGAGGATGTCATTAATGAGGCTGAGCAGGTGCTGGCCGCTCGTCCAGATGTTCTGGAGATGGCGATGCTGTTTCGCGTTGATCTCACCGAAGGTCTTATCGAGCAGGAGCTCCGTGAAGCCGATGACGGCGTTCAGCGGGGTTCGGAGCTCGTGGGACATATTGGCGAGGAACTCGGACTTAGCCCGGTTCGCCGTCTCAAGCTCAACGTTGCGCTGGCGCAGCTCGGTAGTCCGTTCCTGGACAATGTGTTCCAGGCTCTCGGCGCGTGTCCGGAGCTGCTGGTAGAGCTGGGCATTCTCCACGGCCACAGCAGCCTCGGCGGCAAAGGAGGTGAGGAGGCCGACCTCGTCAGTCTGGAAGACGTTGGCAGCTCGGCGGGCTGCTGAGAGCACCCCGACGGCTTGGTCCCCGATCAACAGCGGGATGGCCGCAATGGTGCGGATTCCCTTCTCTCGGGCCCATCCTTTCTGTAGGTAACGCGGGTCCGTTGTTGGCGAGTCTGTGACAAGGACTTGCTTGGTCTGGAAGGCAAGGCCGACCATCCCCTCGCCTGGGTGAAACACGTCTCGTGGATAGCAGACGAGGTCTGGATCTCCCGCTGTCGCTGTCCAGCGGAGTACCCTCCCTGTATCCTCCCAAAGCCAGACTCGGGCCAGACTGACGTTCAGGAGGCGCACCGTTGCCTCGGCGACGAAATTCAGGACCTCTTGCGGGTCCAAGGAAGCGCTCACCGTCCGGCTCAGCGTCGTCAGGGCTTCCAGGCGCTCGGTCTTCACAGCTAGTTCCGCTGCGCGTTGCGCTAGTCCCTCCTCCGCCCGGAGGCGTTCAGCGACCTCCGATTCGAGTTGCGTTTTCTGTTCTTCTGACTGCCTGAACAGGTAATAAATGCTGATCAACAGGCCTGTCAGGACGCAGATGTAGCTGAGTTTCTTGAGAAGATGGGCGGTGTCAAACATCGTATCGAACAGCTGAGTGGAGAAGGACATAAACATGACTTGACCCATAAGGCCGATGATCATCGAAAGGACCAGCCAATGTTCGAAATGGTCCCGCTTCCAATGACCCTTCCGCAGGTATCCAATCAGTGCCGAACCGAAGAAGAAGGCGGGAACGAGCTCTTCAGGGCGTCCAAAGAAGAGTTCCGGATAATAGGCCCGAGGCAGGGGAACGAGGGCAAAGAAGAGAAAACTTGCGAGGGTTAAGACTGCAACGAGCCGGTACACCTCCAGCTCACTGATTTTGCCGACTTCCCCCCTTTGTTCTTCTCGTCGCCACGCCCACCAGCTCAAAAACAACAAGAGGGACAAAAACATTCGGGAGGCGATCCAACTCCATGGGATGAGCGACGAGGGGGCCGAAGGGAAATAGCTGGCAAAGAACGAGGAGGTGACAATGGTGTGATAGGCGTCAAGGAAGGCGGTTCCCACAAAGCCGGTGCCGATAAACAAGAAGCAGTTGTTTTTCTTGGCGTAGTAGCGGACCATCGCCATAGTCCCTACGATCATCGCCAAGAAAGTGGCGACCGTTTCCATGACTGTGTGGAGTTGGGTGTCGCCTTGCCATCTGGAGCCCCGCAGGAAGAGGTAGCCCAACAGCAAAACGACGGACAGTCCGATGTAGCTCAGTGCCCTCTTTCGGGTCTGGATTCTGTTGTCAGGGTTCATACGCTCTGTCTCATGACGTTGCTCGCGGCATCAGCCATCGGGCCACCGCTGCTTTCCAATGGGCGATAGTGCTGCTCGCGTTCTGACGATGCTTCCACCGCCTGTTGGCACGGTGTGCCCGACCCTTCGCCTTGGTTCGTTCGCGCCCTGTTGTGATCGGGTGGAGTGTTTGGTGCCGGCAGGAACTGCCAATGTGCACCTCGCCGTCGTCGAGGGCCCTTGGGGCCCCCGGTGCTCGCTGCGACCGGTGGGCACGCCGTTTTGAGTCGCTGCGATGTGGTACAGGGTGCAATTCATGTACCACGAGGCCGCGCAGTCGTGGCGCTCGAGGCGCCGGAAGGGATCGTGTGTGGGGTGTGTTGTGGGGACCACGCTCAGGCACCCTGGCGTTGCGGGTGCTCGTCCCCCTGTGATATGAAAACATAGGGAGCATGGCCCCACCGCGGTGGCCTAGAGGGACAGGGATAGGATGGAGTTTCTGGCCGAAGCCATCGGCCGGTTGCGAGCGAAGGAGCGGTACCGCGCCCTGCGGGAGATCGAAGGCCCGGCCGGGACCCGCATGCGGGTGGACGGGCGTGAGGTCCTCGTCCTCTGCAGCTCGAACTACCTGGGACTGGCGACCCACCCGACGGTCTGTGACGCTGCGCGATCGGCCATCGAACGCTACGGGACCTCGTCCTCCGCCGCTCGGCTCATCGCCGGAAACAGCGAGCTGTACCGAGCCCTCGAGGGGCGTCTCGCCCGCTTCGTCGGGACCGAAGCCGCCCTGGTCTACAGCACGGGCTACATGGCCAATCTCGGGGTCCTCTCGGCCCTCGTCGGCGAGGGGGACATCATCTATGCCGACGCCCTCGCCCACGCCAGCATCGTGGACGGTGCGCGGCTCAGCCGGGCTCGGGTCCAGACCTTCCGCCACGGTGACGCGGCCCACCTCCGGGTGCTGATGCGCCGGGGGGGCGCCTTCCGGCGGCGTCTCGTGGTGGTGGACGGGGTCTACAGCATGGATGGAGACCTCGCCCCCCTTCAGGAGTTTATCTACGTCGCGCGCGAGCACGAGGCCCTTGTGATGGTGGACGACGCCCACGGGATCGGCGTCCTCGGGGCGCGGGGGCGGGGAACGGTTGAGCACCTCAGCCTCCAGGGTCGAATCGACATCCTGGTGGGGACGCTCGGGAAGGCCCTCGGCAGCTTCGGCGCCTTTGTGGCCGGGTCCCGGACCTTGATCGAGTACCTCATCAATACGTCGCGGAGCTTCATCTTCACCTGCGCCCTCCCCCCGGGTGCCCTTGGGGCCGCCCTCGCGGCTATCGAGGTCATCGAGCGAGAGCCGGGGCTGCGCGCGCGCCTGTGGGCGAATGTGGAGCGGTTCCGTGACGGTCTGCACGCGATGGGCCTTTCCACCGCTCCGAGCGTCACCCACATCCTGCCGCTCCACACGGGCGAGCCCCGCCGGACGATGGATCTTACAGAGCGCTTGCTCGCTCTCGGGGTCTACTGTCAGGGGATCCGCCCGCCGACGGTCCCTCCCCGGACCTGCCGACTCCGCTTCACGCTGACGGCCGAGCACACGGAGGCCGATGTCGGCGTCGCGCTCGGCGCGGTCGCCGAGGCCGGCCGGGAACTCGGCCTCCTGTGAGGGTCAGACAAAGATCTCCGCGCTCCTCGCATGAATCGGCTGGCGTTGAGGATACCACGGAAAGGGATTTCCCGTTGACCGCTGCTGGTGACCGGCGTACAGTGCAGAGCACCAGCGAGAAAGGAGCGACGAGTGGCCTCCTCCGTCGTACGACTCATCCGCCTGATCCCCAAGCTGAGCAATCTCGTCTCGACGGCGAAGGACACCACTGAGATCATCTCCCGGATCGTCCAGGGAGAGCGGCCCGGTCCCGCCGCGTCCGTGGATGAGACGACCCGTCTTTCGCAGATCGAGCGGGCGCTCACGCTTCAGGCCAAGCTGAACGAACAGCTCGCGTCACAGCTCGAGCTTGTGCAGACAGCCCTCCTGAGCCTTCGTTGGACGATCCGCTTCTGCCTCCTCCTTTGCTACGCCCTCCTTGCCGCCGTCCTCGTCAGCCTGCTGTACTGGTTTGGATAGGCAGCCCCCTCAGACCTTTCGGTGTGACCGCTCGGTCGTCCATGCAGCTGAGCGGGGCAAAAGCATGTCCATTTCCCGGCAACCGGTCAAAAATTGTCACCGGGAGAGAGAGAACCTTCCCGGGAAGATCTCTTTAATTCTCATAGGTTAACTTCGGGCAACTCATCTTGGCATAGAGATTGCGGTACAGCCCTGTGACGGCGTAACGCGACCCACCCTTGGGGGCCCCAAAGGGCTCCCAAGTGTTCCACCCCCTCAGGCGGTTGAGCCCCTGCCGTAGTCCCTGGGACAGACGGAGGGGCGCTGAGGTGGGGATGGGGCAGTGGAGGGACGGAAATGGCTCGATCGCATTCTCGAGCGCATGAATGTTGGAACGGTGCAGATCATGACTGTCAGCTCGTCCGGCGAGCTCTGAAGGGGGACCGTAAGGCCAAGCGGCAACTGCGGGACCTTCACGTGACCTACTGGGAGCACTGCGGGAAGGTCTTGCTTCAACGGGAGGGAGAGGATGGCCAGCGGAAAAGATAGAGACCTTCTAGAGGCGGGGTATCTCTGGGATCCGAATGAGCCTTGGGACGAGACGATGCCGTCGTTCTTCTTCAGGGTACAAGTCACTCCAGAGTCCGAGGCGGAATTGGCAGAAGTATCCGCCCCAGATCTTTTCACGGCATTCGAGACACTCGCCTTGTGGTGCCCCGAACTCCACCGGCTCGATCTTGAGGGAGTCTGGACCCATCCCCCCGGCCACGCCTGACTGGTCCGGGAGTCTGAACGGGAAGCCGGGAAGCCGAGTCCTCCTCCGGCGTCTTCCCTACAGTTCCCGCCGTACCATTTGGCCTCGGCAAGATCTCCTCCTTTTGTGACCGTCTGGTGATGTGCTCCTTTCCTCACGCTATTTTCTCCGTACCTTCAGCCAGCACTTTCAAATATGGATCGTAGCAGAAGAGGCGATGCCTTTGCTTGCCAGTGAACTCTCGAACGAAACCAAGTTTTTGCAGATTAGCTATGGCTTTGTTGACGGTTGGGAAGGACACGCGGAGCTCTTTTTGCGCGGTTCCAACGGAGAGTACAACGCGTTTTTTCAGGAGATCATGGACTCGCAAGGCGGACGCGGCCCCTTTGCCCAGCCGTTGGATCTGTTGCCGGTGCTGTTCAAACATCGTGACAAGCTTTTTCGCTGTGTCACTCGCCTGTTGAGATACTTCCGCTATACCAGTGAGATAGAAAGTCAGCCAGCGCTCCCAATCTCCTTCCGTTCGTATACGCTGAAGGGTGTTGTAATAATTCACCCGGTGCTGTTTAAAGAAAAGGCTCAAGTAGAGGAGTGGTTGGGAAAGCGCCCCCTCCGCACACAGGATGAACGTGATCAGAAGGCGGCCCAAGCGGCCGTTGCCATCCAGAAATGGGTGAATGGTTTCGAACTGGGCATGGGCAAGTCCCGCTTTGATCAGTGTGGGGGTCTGGACAGGGTCGTTATGCAAAAATTTTTCCAGGGCGCCCATTGCGGGCAGGACTTCGTGAGGCGGCGGAGGCACATATACGGCGTTCCCCGGCCGACTCCCGCCGATCCAGTTTTGGGAGCGGCGAAATTCGCCTGGTTCTTTATCGCCTCCGCGTGTCTCTTGAAGGAGCAAGGCATGGATCTCCCTTATGAGACGAAGGCTCAAGGGGAACCCTTCTTTTAAACGGTTCAGCCCGTGCTGCATCGCGGATACGTAGTTCGAAACCTCCTGAACGTCGGACAAAGGGACCCCAGGGGCCTCCTTGTTTTCAAAAAGAAGAAGGTCCGAAAGAGAGGATTGCGTTCCTTCAATCTGGGATGAGAGGACCGCTTCTTTCCGAATATAGGTGTAGAGGAACAGAGTTGGATCTGGTAGGAGCGTAGAGATGCCCTCGAGTCGGCCAAGAGCCCGGTTCGCCTGCTCCTCTAAGTTATGCAATTCCGCGTCATAGCGGATCGGTGGATTAGGAGGCAGTGGAGCCGGAATAAAGCATGCGTACGGCTCTGGACCAAGCTGTTGTTTCATCCACCCACCTGCCCTCGCACTATCTTGTTGTGCTATTCGTTTCATCAGTTATTAAAGCGTAAAGCCATAGCGTTTAATTGTCAAAAGGTTTATTAAGGGATGGTTTAGGTGGCAAAAGTAGATTAAATTACAGGTAGTTATCCATCTTAGGGGATGGGTGATGATGTTGTGGATGATGATATTGTATGGATTCCAGTCCAGAGCTGCGGCTGCTGGTTCTTCCGTGGAGACCTGGGCATTGTTTCGATCCCCCCGACTCGCCGGCTGCGGACGGACTAAAAGAGTGGGCGCGCGCGCCGAAGGTAGAGAGGTCTCCGCGCCAATGCCGCTGCCTTGACGGTCGTGAGGGCTGGGGATATTGTACGGGCGAGGACGTGGGGGGGTGGAGATGGAGCGGTGGAGGGAACTCGAGGACAAGGATCACCGGTATCTCTGGCACCCCTTTACCCAAATGGAGGAGTGGTGTGACGAAGAGCCCCTCATCATCGAACGGGGAGAGGGGAATTGGCTGATCGACGCCGAGGGGAATCGCTACCTCGACGGCGTCTCGTCGCTCTGGGCGAACCTCCATGGTCACCGGCGTCCCGAGATCGACGCCGCCATTCGCGCCCAGCTCGATTACATCGCCCACTCCACGCTGCTCGGTCTCAGCCATCCTTCCGCAATTGGGCTCGCCGAGCGCCTGGTCGGGATTGCGCCGGAGGGCCTCACCCGCGCCTTTTATTCGGATGATGGGGCCACGGCGGTGGAGGTCGCCCTCAAGATGGCCTTCCAGTACTGGCAGCAGCATGCTGGAGGGCGGTTCCGCGAGAAGACCCGATTCGCTTATCTTGCAAGCGCCTACCACGGCGACACCATCGGCGCCGTCGGGGTCGGGGGCATTACCCTGTTTCACCAGCTCTATCGGCCACTCCTCTTCGACGCCCTGAGGCTCCCGGCCGCCTATGACGAGCGCGACCGGGCGATGACGCTGATCCAGATTGAGCAGGTCCTTGCACGGGAGGCCGACCGGCTGGCCGCCCTGATCATGGAGCCGCTCATCCAGGGCGCGGCGGGGATGCGGATCTATCCTGCCGGGTTTACGGAGCGGGTTTGGGAGCTCTGCCGGCGCTACAATATCCTGTTCATCGCCGACGAGGTGGCGACCGGGTTCGGTCGGACGGGGACGATGTTCGCCTGCGAGCAAGAGGAGGTCCGGCCGGATTTCCTCTGTGTGGCGAAGGGACTCACCGGGGGCTACCTCCCCCTGGCGGTGACCCTCACCACCGAGGAGGTCTTTCGCGCCTTCCTGGGTCCGACCGCGGAGCAGCGGACCTTCTTCCACGGCCACACCTATACGGGCAACCCGCTCGGCTGCGCTGCCGCCTTGGCGAGCCTCGAGATCTTCGTGCAGGAGGGGACGCTCACCCGGCTCCGGAGTACCATCCCCTACCTGGCAGCGGCCCTCAAGCCCTTCCGGGACCTTCGCCACGTGGGCGAGATTCGCCAGCTCGGCCTGATGGCCGGGATCGAGCTTGTCGCCGACGTCGCGGAGAAGCATCCCTATCCCGTCGAGCGCCGTATCGGCCACCAGGTCAGCCGAGCCGCCCGGCGCTCCGGGGTGATCCTGCGGCCCCTCGGCGACGTCATCGTCCTGATGCCGCCCCTGTCGATCAGGCCGGAGGAGATCGACCACCTGGTCGGCGCGCTCTACCGGGCGATCGAGGCCGTCACCGAGGGACCAGGAAATGCGTAGGGGTCCACTCCCGGCGATCGTCTTTGCCGGCTGTGCAGGGGAGCCCGGCGCGGTCCTCCTGGAGACCCAGACGCCGTCGCTGCGCGAGCGCACCTCGATCATCGCCCGGCAGCCCGAGCGGATCCTCACCGTGGAGCGCGCCGTAGAGGAGCCTGGCGTGTTTGACACGATCGAGGCGGCGGCGCGGGATCGCTGGCTGGTCGGCTACCTCGGCTACGGCCTGCGCACCCACGTCGAGACCCTCCCGGACCGAAACCCGTCCCTCGTGCCGTTCCCTGACCTGTGGCTCGGTATCTATCCCGGGCTCTGGTGTTATGACCATCTCCGGGGTGTGTGGCGGGTCGAGGGCCGCCCGCCTCCGCTCCCCGAGCCGGCTACACCGCCAGCGGCGATGAAGAGCCGGGCGCGACTGGTGCCCGTCATGCCAAAGGAGGATTACGTCCAGGCCGTCAAGCGCGCCCAGGCGTATATCACCGCAGGCGACATCTACCAGGTGAATCTGACCCAGCCCTTTCGCGTCGAGCCGATCGCCGATCCCTGGGAGCTCTATCTGGCGCTCGGGCGGGTGCAACCGGTCCCCTATGCCGCCTTCCTCTGCCTCGGGGCCGAGCGCTGCCTCCTCTCGGGGTCCCCGGAACTCTTCCTGCGCCGCCGGGGGGCCCGGGTGACGACGAGGCCGATGAAGGGAACCGCCCCGCGCGGGCGGGGGCCGCGGGAGGACCGGATCCGGCGGCGCGAGCTTCGGGCGAGCGCCAAGGACCGGGCCGAGAACGTGATGATCGTGGATCTTATGCGCCACGACCTCGGGAAGGTCGCCGCCGTCGGCTCGGTCCGCGTCGCCAACCTCTTCACGGTCGAAGGGTATCGGACCCTCTTCCAGATGACCTCCAAGATCCAGGCGACGCTCCGCGAGGGGGTAGGCGTGGCGGGGCTCCTCCGGGCGGTCTTCCCCCCCGGATCGGTGACGGGGACGCCTAAGAAACGGGCCTGCGAGATCATCGAGCAGCTCGAATGTTATCGGCGCAGTGTCTACACGGGAGCGATCGGTCTGATCGCCCCGAGCGGTGATCTCACCCTCAGCGTGGCGATCCGGACGGTCGCGGTGGCGCACGACCGCGGGCTCTTCGGCGTGGGGGGCGCCATCCTTGCGGACTCGGACCCCGAGGCCGAGTACCGGGAGTGTCTCGTCAAGGCGCAGGCCCTTTTGCGGGCGCTCGGGATCGGGGCGGGAGCGGAGCCCGGCCAACTCGCGGAGGCCGTCGGAGACCTCCCGTCCTTGCCTGACGGGGGCAGGACCCATCAATAATGGTGAAGCCTAATCGCACGCTCTGTTACGGGGAAGGGCTCTTCGAAACGCTCCGCGTCTATCCCGGACGGCGGGTCCCGCTCCTGAAGGCCCATGCCCGGCGGATGGCAGAGGGGGCGGCCTTCTTCGGCTTCCCCTTCAGCCTCGAGGCCTTCGAGCGGACCGTCGCGGAGGGGGTCGCTCAGATGGCGGAGGGGGAGGCGGGGAGGCTTCGGGTCACGCTGGAGCTCTTCGGGGAGACCGAGCCCGAAGAGGCATCGCTCACGATCACGTCGGGGCCGCTCCCGGTCGACGAGGCAACACTCCGGGATGGAGTGACCCTCATGCAGGCTCCCTTCCCTCGCTGCTCGAGTTCTCCCCTGGTGCGGTTCAAGACCACCGCCTTTCTCGAGAACACCCATGCCCGGCGCCTCGCCCGGGCGGAGGGGGCCTTCGATGCCCTCTTTTTGAACCAGCGGGGCGAGGTGGCCGAGGCGAGCAGTGCCAACTGCTTCATCATCCGCGGGCGCCGGCTGATCACCGCGCCGGAGGAGGCGGGGCTTTTGCCCGGTATCGCCCGGCGCTTTCTCCTCCTCGTCACCGATGAGATCGGGCTCAAGGCCGAGGTGCGACCGGTCACCCTTCAGGACCTGCACGAGGCCGATGAGGTCCTGCTCTCGAACGCCCTGGTCGAGGCCCTGCCCGTCCGGGCGATCGCGGGGATCCGGGCGGCGATCCCGGCGGCTGGGTGGGCGCAGTCGCTGCGGGCCGCCTATCGGCAGTACATCGCTCACTGGGCGGAGCGGGGATGAGCCAGGGGCAGGGACTCTTCATCGCCGGGACCGATACGGGGGTGGGAAAGACCCTGGTGACGGGCCTTCTGATCGCGCGCCTGCGCGCGCGCGCGATGGATATCGGGGTGATGAAGCCGGTCGAGACCGGATGTCCGACCGTCGCAGGCCGGCCGACTCCTCCGGATGCCACCTTCCTCCGGACGCTGGCGAGCGTAAAGGATCCGATGAGCGAAATCTGTCCCTACGCCCTGTCCCTTCCGGCTGCCCCGGCTGCTGCGGCAAAGGCGGAGGGCGTCACCATCGATTTGCGGCACCTGTGCCGCGCCTACCGGCGGCTGGCTGGCCGACACCAAGTGGTCCTGGTCGAGGGGGCGGGTGGTCTCATGGTTCCCCTTACGGCAGCGGAGGACTATACGGACCTGATCCGGGCGCTCGCGCTGCCGGTCCTGGTGGTC
>JBHIAD010000044.1:0-11550 GCA_046758405.1 Methylomirabilales bacterium (SeqCode) | reverse complement strand
TATTATGCTGGGCGGGGGGAGGGAGCGGTCGTGAACATCGGATGGGCGCCGACTTTCGATCGGGATAGGCGGCTGGTTGAGGTCCATCTCCTGGAGTCTCCACCGTCTCCTCCCGGATACGGTCAAGAGCTCCTCATGACGTTCCACGACCGACTCCGGGAAGAACGGCGCTTCCCGAGTCCGGAGAAACTCAGGGAGCAAATCGCGGCGGATGTCAAGCGGGCCAGGGGGTTCCTCGCGGAGGTGGGTGGGGGGCTGGAAGATTGGGCTTTACAGGCTTCGGGGGCTGTGTTACATTCCTGACTAAAAAAGGTACGGCTGAGTCGGGATGAAAGGAAGAGGCGGTGGCGAGAGATTTCGCCAGAAAGAGCGAGTTAATCGGGGGTTACAAGATCCACGACAGGGACACGGGTTCTCCAGAGGTACAGGTCGCCCTTCTGACGGGAAGGATCAACTATCTCACCCAGCATCTCACGGCTCACAAGAAGGACCACCACTCTCGCCGAGGACTGCTCAGGTTGGTCGGTCGCCGACGGAAGCTCTTGGACTATCTCAAGACGAAGGACGTGGAACGGTACCGGAGACTTATCCAACGCTTGGGGATCCGCCGATAGAGTCGCAGGGGTCTTTTTCGCACTCTTCTGCTGGTGAGTCTTTTTTCTCCCTGGCCCGCGACGGATAGCCTTTGGCTGTCTTGCCTCGCGGGCATTTTTCTTATTTTTCTGGCGGTGAATCACGTAAAGAGAAATGGGTGGCGGACGATGGTGGAGCGACAGACAGTACAGATCGAAGGGAAGGCGCTCTCGCTGGAGACGGGCCGGGTTGCCCGGCAAGCCGATGGCGCCGTGGTGGTGCGGTACGGGGACACGGTAGTTCTCGTGACCGCTGTGGCCGCAAAGCAGGCGCGGGAGGGGATTGACTTCCTCCCGCTCACCGTGGATTACCAGGAACGGGCCTACGCCGCCGGGAAAATCCCGGGGGGATTCTTCAAGCGCGAGGGGCGTCCCCGCGACAAGGAAACGATCACTGCACGGCTCATCGACCGGCCACTCCGGCCACTCTTCCCCAAGGGGTTCCGCCAGGACGTCCAGATCATCGCCACCGTCCTCTCGGCCGACCAGGAGCACGACCCTGACATCCTTGCCCTTGTGGGTGCCTCGGCGGCCCTCACCATCTCGCCCATCCCCTTTCTGGGTCCCATCGCCGGGGTCCGAGTGGGGCGGATCGACGGACGCTTCGTCCTGAACCCGACCTACGCCCAGGTGGAGCGGAGCGACCTGGATCTGGTGGTCGCGGGAACGAAGGACTCCGTGGTCATGGTCGAGGCGGGCGCCAGGGAAGTTCCCGAGGTGGTTATGCTCGAGGCCATCGCCGCGGGGCACAAGGCGATCGGCGAGGTCATCCGGGCCATCGAGGATCTCCAGGCGAAGGTTGGCCAGCCGAAGATGGTCTTCACGGTCCCCGTCGCCGATCCAGCGGTCGTGGCGCGAACGGAGGAGCTGGCTCGTGGTGAAATGCGGGCCATCGCCTCCCTGCCCGATCGTGAGTCCCAGCGGGCTCGAAGGGATGAACTCGTCACGCAAGTGATGCAGGCCTTTGCCGGCGAGTCCGCCGATGTGCAGCGCCAGGTGAAAGGATTGCTCGAGCAGATGGAGAAGGGGGAGATGCGCCGGCGAGTGCTCGAGTCGGGCCGGCGCGCCGATGGCAGGTCCCTCGATGAGGTGCGCCCCATTCAGTGTCAGGTGGGGATCCTGCCTCGCCCCCACGGGTCTGCCCTCTTCACCCGCGGACAGACCCAGGCCTTGGTTACCACCACCCTGGGCACTGCGGATGACGTCCAGCGTCTGGACAGCATCGAGGGAGAGGGGTTCAAGCGATTCATGCTGCACTATAACTTCCCTCCCTTCAGCGTAGGAGAAGTCCGGTTCCTCCGGTCCCCGGGCCGCCGAGAGATCGGACACGGCCACCTGGCGGAGGGCGCCGTGCAGGTCATGCTGCCCGACCCCTCGGAGTTCTCCTACACTATCCGGATCGTCTCTGACATCCTCGAGTCGAACGGCTCATCCTCCATGGCCTCGGTCTGTGGGGCGAGCCTGGCCCTGATGGACGCCGGCGTGCCGATCAAGGCGGCGGTGGCCGGGATCGCTATGGGGCTCATCCTCGAAGGAGAGAAGGCTGCGATCCTGACAGACATTATGGGTCTCGAAGACCACCTGGGCGATATGGACTTCAAGGTGGCGGGAACCCGTCGCGGAATCACCGTACTGCAGATGGACATCAAGGTCCAAGGGGTTACCGCGCACCTGATGGCTGAGGCCCTCGACAAGGCCCGGGTGGGCCGGCTCTTCGTCCTCGACCAGATGGACAAGGCCCTGGCTCAACCTCGAGCGGAGATCTCGGTGTATGCACCGCGGCTCATCACCATGCGCGTTCCTGTGGACAAGATCCGTGAGGTGATCGGCCCGGGGGGCAGGGTCATCCGGGGGATCATCGAGGAGACCGGATGCAAAATCGATATCGAGGATGATGGGTCCATCCAGATCGCCTCAGTGGACGAGGCCGCGGCCAAGAAGGCGATGGAGATTATCAGCCAGATCATCGAGGTGCCCCAGATCGGCAAAGTGTACACTGGCAAGGTCAAGCGCATCATGGACTTCGGGGCATTCGTGGAGATCCTGCCGGGCACCGACGGGTTACTCCATATCTCGCAGATCGCCCGAGAGCGGATTCAACGGGTTCAGGATGTCCTCTCGGAAGGGGATGCGGTCACCGTCAAGGTGATTGAGGTAGACCCCTCCGGCAAGATCCGGCTGAGCCGAAAGGAGCTGCTCCCCAAGGAGGGCCCGCAGGGGAGCTGAGAGGGAATCATGGCCTTGGGCGGCGCTGAAATTCGGAAGACAGTCCTTCCGAATGGCCTCGTCATCTTGACAGAGTGGATGCCCCAGGTCCGTTCCGTCTCTCTCGGTGTATGGCTGCAGGTGGGGTCCCGGGATGAAGGCGGGGGCGAGGAGGGGATCTGCCACTTTATCGAGCACTTGGTCTTCAAGGGGACCGAACGCCGGACAGCGAAGCAGATTGCCCAGGAGATCGATGCAGTGGGAGGAAGCCTGGATGCGTTCACGACCCGGGAGCATACCTGCTTTTACGGCAAGGTGCTTGGCAAGCATGTTCCCCTGGCCGTTGATGTGCTCGCCGATCTCCTGCTCCGACCTCGCCTGGACCCCGAGGATATTGAGATGGAACGCGGGGTTATCCTGCAGGAGATCAAGATGGTCGAGGATACTCCGGATGACCTGATCCACGACCTCTTCACCCAAGCGGTGTGGCCGAGTCATCCCTTGGGCCATTCGGTCCTCGGCCGACGCGAGACCCTGGAGAGGATTGGGCGGGATGACCTGGTCAATTTCATGGACCGCTACTACTGTCCCAGCCGCACGATCGTTGCGGCCGCCGGAGACCTGGACCACGACCAGCTCGCAGACCTCTTGGCGGAAGCCTTTACCTCCTGGGAGGGGCGGATCGGTCGGGCAGCAGCCCAGCCGCCGACCACCCGGTACGCGGCAGTCAACAAGGACCGGAACCTGTCCCAGATTCACTTCTGCTACGGCGTCGCTGGGTTGCCCTATGCGCACAAAGACCGGTACACCCTCCATCTGCTGAACAGTGTGGTTGGCGGCGGAATGAGCTCCCGCCTGTTTCAGGAGGTGCGGGAGAAACGAGGTCTCGTCTATTCCATCTACTCGTATGCTCCAGCCTACCGGGATACCGGTCTCTTTGTGGTCTACGCGGGGACCAGCAGCGACCAGTATCACGAGGTCCTGGACCTCATTCGTGCTGAGTGTGAGAAGCTCCGGCGTGAGGGCGTGATCCCTGAAGAGCTGTGTCGGGCGAAAGAACAGCTCAAGGGGGGTCTCCTGCTTGGACTGGAGAGCACCGGCAGCCGGATGACTCGCCTCGCCGCTATGCAGATGTACTTCGGTCATTGTTTCGCCCTGGACGAAATCGTCCAGGGCATTGAAGCGGTGACCCCGCCGCAGTTGCAGCACCTCGTGGACATGCTCTTCGGAGGCGAGGCCTACGCTTTGGCCTCCATTGGACGCATCCCGCCGGGATCACCGCGTCCGGTCAATGGCGCCTGACTCTGCTGGGGGAGGGTGAATCCTGCCGGCGGGCGAGGGTGCGGGGGTCCGCTGACAAGGTCCCTGTTGCCTTCGTGTGGGAGGAGGTCGAGGAGTGATCCCACGGTACGCGTTACCGCGGATGGAGCGCATCTGGGATCCGGAGGCGCGCTTTCAATGTTGGCTCGAGATCGAGCTCAAGGCGTGCGAGGCATGGGCGGGGCTCGGCCGCATCCCCCCGGAGGCCCTCCGACAGATCCGGGAGCGCGCCGGCTTTGACCTGGAGCGGATTGCGGTCATCGAGCACGAGGTCCGTCATGAGGTCATTGCCTTTCTGACGGCCGTAGCCGAGCGGGTTGGCCAGGCAAGCCGGTACATCCATCTCGGGCTCACCTCCTCTGACGTGATGGACACGGCGCTCGCCTGGCAAATGCGGGATGCCACCGATCTCCTGGTCGAAGACGTCGAGGGCTTCCTGGAGACCCTCAGAGATCTGGCGCTGCGCCATCGCCGCACAGTCATGGTCGGCCGGACCCATGGGATCCATGCCGAGCCCATTACCTTCGGCCTGAAGGTTGCGCGGTGGGTGGCCGAGATGCAGCGGAACCGCGGTCGGCTCCTCGCCACCCGGGAGGAGGTGGCGGTGGGAAAGCTCTCGGGAGCCGTGGGCACGTACGCCCACTTGCCCCCGGCCATCGAGGAGTATGTCTGCCAGGCCCTTGGCCTCAAGGCCGAACCGGTCTCGAGTCAGATCATTCCCCGCGATCGCCACGCCCACTTTCTCACTACCCTTGCCGTGGTGGGGGCCTCAGTGGATAACATCGCCACTGAGATCCGCCACCTCCAGCGCAGTGAGGTCCTTGAAGTGGAGGAGCCCTTTGCGGAGGGGCAGAAGGGCTCCTCGGCCATGCCGCACAAGCGGAACCCCGTCGGCTGCGAGCAGATCTCTGGGCTCAGCCGGGTGCTGCGAGGGAACGCTGTGGCGGCCCTCGAAAATGTCTCGCTCTGGCACGAGCGGGACATCAGTCATTCGTCGGTCGAACGGATTATCCTGCCAGACAGTACGATTCTCCTCGACTACCTCCTGGTCCGGTTGGGGGCCATCCTCAAGACGCTCCGGGTCTACCCGGAACGGATGGAGCGCAATCTCTGGCAGACGAAGGGGCTTGTCTTTTCCGAGCAGGTCCTCCTGGCCTTGGCCCAGAAGGGGATGAGCCGGGAGGAGGCCTATCGGCTGGTCCAGAAGCATGCGATGCGGGCCTGGGACGAGGCAAAGGACTTCCAGCAGCTCCTGGCCGGGGACCCGGAGGTCCGGACCCATCTCGGAGCTGAGGAGCTTGCCGCCTGTTTCGATCTCGGGCCTCACCTGGCGCACGTCGATGCCATCTTCGCGCGGCTCGGGTTGTAATGGAGTCCCATCCATGCTGAAGGCAAAGGTCACCGTGACCCTGAAACCCGGTATCCTGGACCCCCAGGGTGAGACCATTCGTGGGGCCCTCGAGAGTCTGGGCTTTCGGGAGGTGACGGATGTCCGCGTCGGGAAGTTGCTCCTCCTGACCCTGCAGGAGACTCTCTCCGAGGCTGTCCGGGAACGGGTCGAGGAGATGTGCCGGAAGTTGCTGGCGAATCCAGTGATTGAGGAGTACCGCTACGCGATTGACCTGGACGGCCCCGGGGTGAAGGAGAAAGTCGGCGCACCCCGGCGGCCTCGAAGGAAAGCGGTCGTTCGGGTCGCCGGTCGGGTAAAGGGGCGCCCGCTGCGGGTCCGGGCAGGCCGCCGGAGTGGACCGAAGCCTGGGAGAGGGCGCGACCGCTAGGGAGAGTAAAGGGGGCGCGGAACGGGAGCGGTGAACCGCGCAGGGTGTGATGCGCTTCGGGATTATCGTCTTCCCAGGGTCGAACTGCGAGCTGGACTGCCAGTACGTCCTCCAGGAGGTGCTCCGCCAGGAGGCGGACCTGGTGTGGCATGGGGAGGAGACGGTGGCCCCCTACGACTGCCTGATCCTTCCCGGGGGTTTTGCCCACGGAGACTACCTGCGCACCGGAGCGATCGCGCGGTTCTCGCCCATCATGCCGGCCGTGGCGCGCTTCGCCAGGGCGGGCGGCCTCACCATCGGCATCTGTAACGGATTTCAGATCCTGTGCGAGGCGGGACTCCTGCCGGGGGCGCTCCTCCGGAACAGGGAACTGCGGTTCATTTGCCGGCGTATCTGTGTCCGCGTCGAGACCGCGGCGTCCCCCTTCACGGCTGCCTATCGGGTGGGGCAGGTCCTCAACCTCCCGATCAACCACAACGAGGGACGCTTCTATGCCGATCCCCCGACAGTCGAGGCCCTCGAACGGGGTGGGCAGATCCTCTTCCGCTACTGTACGCCGGAGGGGTCGGTCACCGACGCGGCGAATCCGAACGGGTCCTTCGGGAACATCGCGGGGATTGTCAACGCGGGCCGGAACGTCCTCGGCATGATGCCGCACCCCGAGCGAGCCAGCGAGCCGATCCTGGGGTCCGCCGATGGGCGGGGGCTCTTCGAATCGGTCCTCACCAGCATGGCACTGCGGTAGGGGAGACCGAAGTGGGAAAGGGAGCACCGCGAGTCACCGAGGATCTCGCGGCGGAGCTTGGCCTCTCTCTGGATGAGTATCGGCGCCTCCAGGAGATCCTGGGGCACACCCCGAACTTCACCGAGCTTGGGATCTTCGCGGTGATGTGGTCGGAGCACTGCAGCTACAAGTCATCACGTGTCCATCTCAAGACGCTGCCCACCGAAGGGCCGCGCATCCTCCAGGGTCCCGGCGAGAACGCAGGGGTGGTGGATGTGGGGGATGGCCTCGCGGTGATCTTTAAGATCGAGAGTCATAACCACCCCTCCTCGATTGAGCCGTACCAGGGGGCGGCCACCGGGGTCGGGGGGATCGTGCGGGATATCCTGACCATGGGGGCGCGCCCGATTGCCCTCTTCGACTCCCTGCGCTTCGGCCCCCTGCACCAGGCGAGGAACCGGTACCTCTTCAGTGGGGTCGTGGGCGGGATTGCGGGCTACGGCAACGCCGTAGGGGTCCCCACGGTGGGTGGGGAGCTTGCCACCTCAGACTCTTACAGTGGCAACCCCCTGGTGAATGTTCTCTGCGTCGGCCTTGCCTCGCGCGATCGGGTCTTTTATGCGCGCGCCGGAGGGGTCGGCAACCCCGTGGTCTATGTGGGCGCCAAGACCGGCCGGGACGGCATCCACGGGGCCACCATGGCGTCGGAGACTTTCGAGGAGGGGGCGGAGGAGCGCCGCCCGACGGTTCAGGTGGGCGATCCCTTTCGTGAGAAGCTCTTGATTGAGGCCTGCCTGGAGGTGATGGCGACGGACGCGGTGGTCGGGATCCAGGACATGGGGGCGGCCGGGCTCACCTGCTCCACCGCCGAGATGGCGAGCAGGGGAGGGACGGGGATCGAGATCAACCTGGCGGCCGTTCCCCGCCGTGAGACCGGGATGACCTCCTATGAGATCATGCTCTCAGAGTCGCAGGAGCGGATGCTCCTCGTGGTGAAGCGGGGGCGCGAGGCTTTGGTGCAGCGGATCTTCAAGAAGTGGGGTCTGGACGCGGTGGTGATCGGACGGGTCACGGGGGACGGGCTGCTGCGGGTGCGGGATGGGCGACGGCTCGTGGCGGAGATCCCGGCGAAAGAGCTCGTTGATGGGGCACCCGTGTATCACCGGCCCATGGTCCAGCCTGCTTGGCAGAGCGCCGTGAAGCGACTAGATCTCAGTACGGTTTCCCGGCCGAAGGAGTACGAGAAGGTCCTGCTCGCCCTCCTCGCCTCCCCGGCCATCGCCAGTAAGGCGATGGTGTGGGAGCAGTACGATCACATGCTCTTCCTCAACACGGTGGTCGCCCCGGGTGCCGATGCGGCGGTGCTCCGGCTCAAGGGGACCGGGCGCGGCATCGCGGTGAGCGTGGATGGGAACGGCCGCTACACCTATCTCGACCCCTACCGGGGGGGGATGATCGCAGTTGTCGAGGCGGCCAGGAACGTGGTCTGTGCTGGGGCTGAGCCGGTCGCCCTGACCAACTGTCTCAACTTCGGCGACCCGACCCGACCCGAGATCATGTGGCAATTCGCCGAGGCAGTCCGGGGCATCGCCGAGGCCTGCCGGGCGCTGAACGTGCCGGTGACCGGGGGAAATGTGAGTCTCTATAATGAGACCATGGGGCGCGCCATCATCCCCACTCCGGTGATCGGCGTCCTGGGGGTCCTGGAGGATATCCGCCACGCCACGCAGCCTGGCTTCATGGGAGCGGGGCCCGCGATCGTCCTCGTGGGGGAAACGACCGAGGAGCTGGGGGGGAGCGAGTACCTCGCGGTCTGGCACGGTCTTGAGCGAGGACAGCCACCGGGGATCGACTTGGAGCGCGAGCGTCGCGTCCAGCATGTCTGCCTCACCGCGATCCGCCGAGGTCTGATCCGTTCGGCCCACGACTGCTCCGATGGGGGCCTGGCGGTGGCCCTGGCTGAGTGTTGTATCAGCGACCCCGAGCGGATGTGGGGGGCTGAGGTCCGACTGGGGGGGACCGGGAGACCCGACGCGCTCCTCTTTGGCGAGGCCCAGTCTCGGATCGTTCTCAGTGTCGCCGAGGAGGACCTACCAGCCCTCTTGGATCTCGCCGCAGCCTCTGGAGTGCCCGCCCGCACCATCGGTCGGGTGGGGGGGTCGGCTCTCCGCCTCACGGGGGAGGGATGGGGCCTGGCGGTGCCCGTAGCGACCCTCAGCGCGACCTGGCGCGAAGGGCTTTCCCGGTTCCTCCGCCGCCCGGGCGGGGCACAAGGAAGGGAATCATGAAGACGATCAACATCGGCATCCTGGGCCTCGGAACCGTCGGGACGGGCGTCGTGGACCTGTTGATGCGAAAAGGGGCGGACCTGCAGCACCGGATCGGCGCGCGCCTGGAGATCCGGAAGATTGCGCTCCGGGAACCGGAGCGTCCGCGAACGGTCACGGTGGATCAGTCTCTCCTCACCACCGATGCCCACGAGATCCTCAAGGATCCCGCCGTCCACATCGTCGTCGAGTTGATCGGGGGAATCAAGGAGGCGAAGGAGTTTTCCCTTGAGGCCCTGAGGCAGGGAAAGCACCTGGTGACCGCGAACAAGGCCCTGTTGGCGACCCATGGTCGAGAGATCTACGCCTCGGCGGCCAGGCACAAGCGGGAGGTTGGATTCGAGGCGAGCGTCTGCGCCGGGGTCCCCGTCATTCGGGCGCTTCGGGAGGGGCTGGTCGGGAACCGGATCACCTGTCTCATGGGGATCGTCAACGGCACCTCCAACTACATCCTGACCAAGATGTCTGAGCAGGGACGTCCCTTCGCCGAGGTGCTGGCCGAGGCCCAGGCCCGTGGCTACGCGGAGGCCGACCCCACCCTCGACGTGTCGGGATGGGACACCGCGCATAAGCTCCAGATCCTCGTGTCGATCGCCTACGGGAGCCATATCCCCCTCGATCGCCTCGCCGTGGAAGGGATCGCCGAGGTCCATCCCTCGGACATCGAGTATGCCCACGAGCTGGGCTACCGCGTGAAGCTCCTGGCCATTGCCAAGGAGAGCGACGGGGAGCTCGAGGTCCGGGTGCACCCGACGCTGATTCCCGAGGACCACCTCCTGGCCTCGGTGCGTGGGGTGTACAATGGGATCTACGTGGTCGGGGATGCGGCGGGCCCCCAGATGTATTATGGGCGCGGCGCCGGACAGATGCCCACGGCGAGCGCGGTGCTGAGCGATATCGTCGAGATTGCTCGCAACATCGTGGACGGTCGCCCCTCTCGGACCTCGGTCCTGACCGGCTCGGAGCGGAGCAGCGAGCAGGGACTCCGGGACATCACGGCGGTCCGGACCCGCTACTACCTGCGCTTCACGGCAGTAGACCGCCCGGGGGTGCTTTCCCGCATCTCGGGGATCTTGGGAGACCACCGGATCAGCATCGCCTCGGTGATTCAGAAGGGGCGGGCCGAGCGGGAGAGCGTGCCCCTCATTATGATGACCCATGAGGCCCTTGAGGGGGGGATGCGGCAAGCCCTGGAGGGGATCGCACGGCTGGATGTGGTGACCGGCCGAACCGTCTGCCTCCGGGTGGAAGAGTCCTGAGGAGTTCAGGGTTCACAGTTCATGGTTCATAGACACCGAGGGGAGATTCTTCTTCTCCTTTCCGTGAACGGTGAACCGTGAACCATGCACAGAGGTTCTCATGAGTTGGCGGGGGGTGATCGAACACTACCGCGAGTTTTTGCCGGTGTCCAGCCGGACGCCGGTGGTGACCCTTTGCGAGGGGAATACCCCTCTGATTCGGGCCGACAGGCTCCGGGAGACCTTGGGGGCGCGGTGCGAGATCTACCTCAAGTACGAGGGGGCGAACCCGACCGGGTCCTTCAAGGACCGTGGGATGACTCTCGCCGTGAGCAAGGCGCTCGAGGAGGGCTCGCGGGCGGTCATCTGCGCCTCTACGGGGAACACGTCGGCCTCGGCCGCCGCCTACGCGGCCCGGGCCGGCTGCCAAGCCTTTGTGGTAGTGCCGGAGGGGGGGGTGACGATCGGCAAGCTCTCCCAGACGATTATTCACGGGGCCTGCCTGATCCAGATCCAGGCCGGATTCGACCAGGCGTTGGAGGCGGTCAAGGGGATCGCCGAGAAGTACCCGGTCTCGCTGGTCAACTCTCTGAACCCCTACCGGCTCGAGGGGCAGAAGACAGGGGCCTTCGAGATCTGCGATGCCTTGGGCGAAAGCCCCGACTACCTCTGTATCCCGGTGGGCAATGCGGGGAACATCACGGCCTACTGGCGGGGGTTCGAGATCTACCGGAAGGCGGGGCGTGCCTCCCGGAGTCCCCGGATGATGGGGTGGCAGGCGGAGGGGGCGGCCCCAATCGTCCTGAATCGCGTCATCGAGAACCCGGAGACGATCGCCTCGGCCATTCGGATCGGGAACCCGGCGAGCTGGCAGCTCGCCAGCCAAGCGCTCGCCGAGTCCCACGGAGCCATCGGGGCGGTGACCGACGCGGAGATCCTCGAGGCGTATCGGATGGTCGCCCGGCTGGAGGGACTCTACTGCGAGCCGGCCTCGGCGGCTTCGGTGGCTGGGCTGGCGAGGCTCTGGAGGGAGGGGGTAATTCCCGCGGGATCTCGGGTGGTCTGTATCCTGACTGGGCACGGCCTCAAAGACCCGGAGACGGCCATAGACTTGGCGGAGCCACCGCAGGTCGTGGCACCAGAGATTGAAGCGATCGTGGCGGCGATGGGGCTCCCCTGACCCCTGTATGCCCGTATTTTCCATGCTTTTCGATTGACATGCGTTGTTCCCCCTTGTTACGCTAGATACCCCCGGGCGGGAATAGCTCAGCGGTAGAGCATCGCCTTGCCAAGGCGAGGGTCGCGGGTTCAAATCCCGTTTCCCGC
>JBHIAD010000043.1:0-11564 GCA_046758405.1 Methylomirabilales bacterium (SeqCode) | reverse complement strand
GAGGATCGCGAGGGAGACATCCGCCGCAAGGGGGATCTTCTTGGTGTGGACCCTGAGGATTTCTTCGCGTCCCCGGACATCGGGCCGCCCGACCACGACCTGCCGGTCAAACCGACCGGGCCGGAGCAGCGCCGGATCGAGGACATCGGGACGGTTCGTCGCCGCAATCAGAATAACCCCATCATTGGCCTCGAACCCGTCCATCTCCACCAGGAGCTGGTTGAGAGTTTGCTCGCGCTCGTCGTGACCCCCGCCCAATCCGGCTCCCCGATGCCGCCCGACGGCATCGATCTCGTCCATGAAGATGATGCAAGGGGCATGCTTCTTGCCCTGCTCAAAGAGATCCCGGACGCGCGAGGCACCCACCCCCACAAACATCTCGACAAAATCGGAACCCGAGATGGAAAAGAAGGGGACATTCGCCTCACCCGCGATGGCCCGGGCGAGCAACGTCTTTCCGGTCCCCGGGGGACCCATGAGGAGTACCCCCTTGGGGATCCGCCCGCCAAGCTTTTGGAACCTCTGGGGGTCTTTCAAGAACTCGATGATCTCCTGAAGCTCGTCTTTGGCCTCCTCGCATCCCGCCACATCGGCGAAGGTGACCAGGTTCTGCTTCTCCGTGAGGAGCCGTGCCCGTGCCTTCCCGAAGGAGAGCGCTTTCGCCCCGCCTCCTTGCATCTGTCGCATGAAGAAGATCCATACCCCGATGAAGAGGAGCATCGGGAGCCAGTTCAGGACTACGGCGTACCACGGATTTTGCTCGGCTGGCCTGGCGGTGATGCGAACGCCGCGCTTCCTGAGGGAGGAGATGAGGTCTGGATCCTCCGGGGTGTAGGTATGGAACAGGGTGCCGTCGGTCAGGCGGCCACGGATATCGTTGCCCTTGATGGTGACCTCGGCGACCTCACTCTGCTCCATCTTGGCCACAAAGTCGCTGAAGATCAGCTCCCGCTCGGTGGGCTGACTCTGGTTGAAGACCTGGAAGAGCAGGACCATGATGACCAGGATAATGATCCACAGGGCGAGATTTCTGACGAAGGGACTCAACCGCGAACCTCCTGCGGGGTCGAGAAGGTCTTGGGGTCTCGGAAGGGACCTTCACTCACCGGAAGCGTCTTGCAGCTTTTATGCCTAACCTCCCCCACTACTGTGTTTAGCACACGACCCCCTCCTTGACAACAGGGAAATACCAGCCGGAATGGTCATTACCTCCCGATATCACTGGCTTAGATGGATTCGACCGTGACCGCGAGGCAGGGTGCCTCGCCCACCTCCAACCGCCCCCGTTCATCCAGCCGGTGACCGACAACCCACAGGATCCCGCGCTGGTCACAGAGGATGGGAACCCGTGACCGCTTCCCCCTGGGGACCCCCGCGTCGACAAAGAGGTCCTGAAGCTTCTTGCTGCCCCCAAGACCGAGGGGCGAGAGGCGGTCGCCAGGTCGCCAGGAGCGGAGCACGAGTGGCGGACAGAGTCGCCCCCATGGGAGGAGAGCCCGTCCCAGCTCGAGGATCGGTGCTGCCCTCAGCCCCCCCGGGACCACGACGGTCTGGACGCGGACACGAAGAGCGCGGATCTCGATGGTCCCTGGAACTGGAACCTCGGTCGGTGGAACCGCCTCCCCAGGGCGTTCGCGCCCCACGGTCACCTGCTCTCGGTCCCACCGGGCCTCGAGACCTCCGGGCAGGGTAAGACGACCAGCCCCCCGAGCCCCACGGAGCAGTCCCGATTCCAGGGCCTCCAGGTGAACGGTGTCGAGACCCCCCCGCGGCACGAGCTCTCGGACCGCTCGGAGGAAGAGACGGAGCCGGATGGCAGGCGGAAGGCGTCGAAGGTCAGGGAGCGGGAGGCGTACCCCTTCCGGCACGGGCCGGGCGATCGCGCCATAGGCCCGATCAGCACATTCGGTGAGGTACGCTTCATCCCGGGCGATGGAAGCGGCCGTTCTCGCGAGGACCGTGGAGATCGCCGGGTTAAAGACCCTTTGGAGGTACGGGATCAGCTCGTGCCGGACCCGCACGCGGCGGAACCGCCGATCCTGGTTGGAGGGATCTCTGAGGACCTGAAGCCCCTGAGCGGCAACGTACCCCTCAACCTCCTCGCGCCCGACATCCAGAAAGGGGCGTACGTAGCGGCCGTCTCGCGCGAAGAGCATCCCCCGGAGTCCTCTGAGCCCTGAACCACGAAAGAGATTGAGCAGCAGGGTCTCGGCCTGGTCATCCCGGGTATGGGCCAGGGCGATGCGCACCGCTCCAATGTCTCGTGCGACCTGATCGAGGAACCGATACCGGGCCTCCCGGGCCCGGGCCTGAATGGAGCCCGTCAGTGTCGGGGCCTCCCACCGCGCGACCGTCACCGGGAGACCGAGCCCTTCGGCCATGCGGCGTACGACGGCTACCTCCCCTTCCGAGGCCTCAGGTCGGAGGTGGTGGTCAAAGTGACCGACATGGAGCCGGAAGCCCATGGGGTCTTGGAGCGCGCCGAGGACGTGGAGCAACGCGACCGAATCGGGCCCCCCTGAGACCGCCACCAGGATCAGGTCGCCACGACCGAACAGGGTGTGTTGGTGAATAGCCTGTCTGACCTTCTGGAGAAGCTTCATCCGGATGCGCCGCTCCCTGCATGGGACCAAAAAAAGCATACGGGCTCGCCTCACATGCTGTCAACAAACTTTCCCGGGAATTCAGGAGACCTTTCCTGGCTCGCTCCGTTGCAACTCCCCGATTTTTCTGGTATGTTCACAAACATGGCTTGTGGAGCTTGAGGCGTGGCGACCTCGGTCCAGTTCCTGACGAAACCATCCGACCTGGTCCTGATCATCGACGACGAGCGGGTGATCCAGGCGCTATGCCGGGATATCCTCTCCCGGCAGGGCTATCGGGTTTTGACGGCGCGGACAACTCAGGCCGGGCTGGATGCAATCCAAGAGGATCCGCCGGCTGCGCTGCTCCTTGACGTGATGCTACCGGGGCAGAGTGGCCTCGAAGCCCTCGGCGATCTCAGCCAGGCCGCACCCTATGCGCCGGTCATTATCATGACAGGCCACTCCAGTGTCCAGAGCGCCGTGGACGCCCTGAAACGAGGAGCCTACGACTACCTGCAGAAGCCCTTTCGCCAGGAAGAGTTGCTCCACGCCGTCCGGAGGGCCTACGATCGCCATCGCCTCCTGGTGGAAAACGCCCAGCTGATCCACACCCTGCAGGAGAAGGTGTCCGAACTCTCCCGGATGTATGCGATAGCCGAGGACTTCACCAGGACCCTCGAGCAACGGGTTGAGGAGCGGACGGCCGCCCTGCATCGAAGCCAGCGCCTGACCGCAGGAATCATCGACAGCATGGCAAGCGGTCTGCTCGTCACCGACCTCGTAGGCCGGGTCAGGATGATCAACCAGCAGGGTGCGACCACCTTGCGCCTCCGGGGCGAGGAGGTCCTCGGCCACCCCCTGATGAACGCCTTGCCAGAGAGCGCGGCGCTCCTCGCCGTGACTGACGGCAGCCCCCACCGAGAACTCACCCTGACCTTGCCGGATGGGACCGTCACTCCCCTCGGCTTTACCAACTCCTATCTCACCGGTCCGAACGGCCAACAGGAAGGGATCATTGTCGTCTTCCGCGACCTCAGCGATATCAAACGGCTCCAAGACGAGGTCGCGCGCAAAAACCGGCTCGCTGCGATCGGCGAGGCCGCGGCAGGGATCGCCCACGAGATCCGCAACCCCCTCTTCGGGATCTTTTCTGTCACCCAAATCCTCGCCCACGAAGCCCACCTCGCGCCGGAGCACCAGGAACTCCTTACCACGATGCTGTCCGAAACCCAACGGGTGAACGCACTCATTGGGGATCTGCTGCTGTGCGGACGCCCGACCCGGCTCGACCGTCAGTTGGCCGATGTTCATCATCTGCTGGACGAGATCAGCGGATTACAGCAGGCAGAGGTCCGTCAGCGCCAGCTCCGGCTCATTCGGGAGAACGACCCCAGCCTCCCTGCAATTCTCCTCGATGGCGACAAAATGAAACAGGTCTTCCTCAACCTCCTCAAGAATGCCCTCGAGGCTACCCAGCCGGGGGGAGAGGTGCGCATCACCACGGCCCGCAATACTCGTAGTGACGGAAGACCCGATTCCTGGATTCAGGTCATCTTCCGGGACACCGGCTGCGGAATCCCACCGGAAGACCTCGACCGCATCTTTGATCTCTTCTACACCACGAAGGCGGGAGGCTCAGGTATGGGGCTTGCCGTGTGCCGACGTATCGTCGAGGACCACGGTGGGCGGATCGAAATGACTAGCCGGAGAGGCGAGGGGACGGCGGCGACGGTCTTCTTGCCCACCACGGGGGTATCCGATGGTGACACTGCTCATCATTGATGACGAGACCATCATCCGACGGAGTCTTCGCCACCACTTCGAACGGAAGGGTTACCGGGTGGCGGAGGCTGGTACCGGACGCGAGGGGCTGGCACTGGTTCAGCAAGAGGATCCGGATGTCGTGCTCCTCGACCTGAAGCTGCCTGACAGCGAGGGCCTGACGATTCTGGAGAAGATCAAAAGGACGGCCTCCGACGTGGCCATCATCATGCTCACCGCCTACGGGACCTACGAGAAGGCGGTGGAGGCGATGAGGAAGGGGGCCGAGGATTTCCTCATCAAGGAACCGCGTGAGGGAAACCTGGCCGCCATGGAGATCCGTGTGGGCAAGGCCGTGGAGCGGGTGCGGCGGGAACGGGTGAATACCTACTATACCCAACGGACCCACCGGCCGAGCCTCGACTCCACAGAGGCGATCCCCGGGCGCCACCCCTCCATGCTGGAGCTGAATAACTTCGTCACCCTGCTCGCCCAGAACCCTCACACGACAGTCCTGGTCTTGGGGGAGAGTGGCACGGGCAAGGAGCTGGTGGCCAGGATCATCCACCAGAAGAGCGCGCGTCGTGACAAACCCTTCGTCGATATCAACTGCGCGGGCCTTTCCGAGAACCTCCTCGACTCCGAACTGTTCGGGCACGAGCGCGGGGCCTTCACCGATGCAAAATCGACGAAGCGGGGCCTGCTCGAGGTCGCCGACGGTGGGACCGTCCTGCTGGACGAGATCGGCGACATGCCGGGGGCGGTCCAGCCGAAGCTCCTCAGGGTCCTGGAAACAAAAACCTTCCGCCGCCTGGGAGGCACTCGGGATATCTCGGTTGACATCCGCATCATCACCGCGACCCACCAGGATCTGGCCCAGGCGGTGGCCGAGAAGTCCTTCCGAGAGGACCTCTACTATCGGCTCAAGGTGATGCCAGTGGAGGTCCCCCCCCTTCGGGAGCGGGGAGAAGATGTGCTGCACCTCGCCCAACTCTTCGTACAGGAGTTTAACGCCCTGTTGAGAAGGCAGGTGAAGGGCTTTTCGGAACAAGCCCAGGGGATTCTGCTCGCCTACCAGTGGCCTGGGAACGTGCGGGAACTTCGGAACGTGACGGAGCGTGCGATCATTCTCTGCCAGGAGGATTGGATCACTCCCGCGCATCTCCCAGCGGAGTTCCAACATCTCTCTCCCAAACGGGTCACCGCACCGACTGCCCCCCAGGAGGCCCCCACTTCCACCCCCGGTCCCACAGCGGGCCCGCGGCCGGGCCAGCTCCGCACCCTGGAGGAACTGGAACGAGACTACATCAGGGAAGCCCTTGAAACCACTGGGGGGAACCGGTCTCAGACCGCTCGCCTCCTCGGTATCTCACGATCAACACTGCAGGACAAGATCAAGCGCTACCATCTCTGATCGGCAGGGGCTCCGATGCCGGGCCCTGCCT
This sequence comes from Methylomirabilales bacterium (SeqCode), assembly GCA_046758405.1. Classification (GTDB taxonomy): domain Bacteria; phylum Methylomirabilota; class Methylomirabilia; order Methylomirabilales; family CSP1-5; genus JBHIAD01. The sequence goes on along the minus strand of JBHIAD010000043.1, from coordinate 5,773 downwards.
GACGATGAAGCCACTTCTTCAGGACGTCGCCAACCACCGGACCACTACCAGGGAGGGACATGTCGGACCTAACGCGGCGTGGGCCATCCGGGCTTCCGGGGCTGGTTTGGCATCCAGGCCCCGACGAGCGAGATCGCGCAAGTCCGCCGACTCCAGATGACGCACTCCCGCCGCACTGATCACTGCAAGGATCCTTCTTCCCTCAACGCTCGGTGCCCGGACGAGTCGACGGATGCTGCTTCCCTGCCGACTTCGGACCACTACATTTCCTTCTGGATCTCTTCCTCTTCAGTCCTCATGCCCCTTCCCCGGTTCTCGTGCCCACTCACACCCGAAGGACTAGCTTAACTCGCCGTCATCCTTGGTGGGAAAATTTATTTTCTCTCTCCCAGAAATAACCCTTGACATCGGATTTCACCCTAAGGTACAAGGGCGAGCGTTGGTCCGTCATGAACCTGCGAGCCCGCTCCAGGAGCGGATCTACAGCTCCATAGTCTGCACACGGAACGCGGCACCATTGGGGGAAAAGTTGCAGGTGTGCTCCGGCGATCAGCAGTTACAGTTGTCACATCCTTGTGGAAAACATGTGGACAGTGACATGCATTGATCCAAGCTCAGTCCGTTCGTTGGTTTCGTTACTACTCCGCATGATGTGAGAGCGGCCGCTGCCCAGATGCCTGCACGAATGTGAGGAGATTTCTCCCGTGACCGTCACTTCCCGATTTTCTGAAGAGGTTTGGCAAGCGGCCCTTGCACATCTCGAGCACACGCTCAATCCGCATAGCTTCGAGACATGGTTCCGACCTCTCTCGCTCGGCCAGGTTGAAGGGAACCAGGTACAGGTCTGCCTCCCAAACCGGTTCTTCAAGGAGTGGTTTGAAGAGCATTATCTGGGGATCCTTCGGTCAGCCATTGAGGATCTGGTCTTCACGAAGTTAGACATCCAACTGGTCGTGCAAAATGGCCACAGCAACCACGGCTCAGCTCCTTCGGCACGGGCAACGGCCCCCCGACCAGTCAAGCGTCTTCCGACGCCCCTCTCCTCTCTCAACAGTCGGTACACCTTCGACACCTTCGTGGTCGGTGGTGGGAACCAGCTCGCCCACGCCGCATCACTGGCCGTTGCCGAACAGCTCTCGCGGGCCTACAATCCGCTGTTTATCTACGGGGGGGTCGGACTTGGCAAGACTCATCTCCTCCATGGAATCGGCCATCTTGTTCTGGAACGCAAGGCGAACGTCCGGATCGCCTACGTCTCTTCCGAGAAATTCACGAACGACCTCATCAATGCGATCCGCTTCGATGCCACGATCGAGTTCCGGAATCGGTACCGCAGCCTCGATCTGCTCCTGATCGACGACATTCAGTTCATCGCAGGAAAAGAGCGGACCCAAGAGGAATTCTTTCATACCTTCAATGACCTCTACAACTCGTCTAAGCAGATCGTGGTCTCCAGTGACGCGCTGCCCAAGGAAATCCCCGGTCTCGAAGAGCGACTGCGCTCCCGGTTCGAGTGGGGCCTCGTTGCTGACATCCAACCCCCAGATCTGGAGACCAAGGCGGCCATCCTCCGCAAAAAGGCACACGCTGAAGGGGTTCGGATTCCTGACGAAGTGTCCCTCTTCATTGCCACGAACGTCCGCTCCAACGTCCGCGAACTCGAGGGCTGCCTGGTGCGGATCATCGCCTACGCGTCCTTGGCCGGCCGAGAGATCACACTGGGTCTGGCCCAAGAGCTCTTGAAAGAGCTGATGCCAGAGGAGAAGAGTGTAACGATCCCACGCATTCAGGAAATTGTTGCAGGGTTTTACCAGATGAAGAGCAAGGATTTCCTCTCGCGGAGCCGCCAGAAGTCGGTTGTCCTGCCTCGGCAAGTGGCCATGTACCTGTGCCGAGCCACCACCTCGGCGTCCCTTCCGGACATCGGGGCTGCCTTCGGTGGGAAAGATCACACGACCGTGATTCACGCCGTCAAGAAAATCGAGAGGATGATGGCGGGGGATGAACGGTTTCGGAAGCAGATACACGACCTCAGGGTACGCCTCACCTGTTGACAGCCTCCTCGGGCAGTACCGCAGGCCGTTTCTTCAACTCCAAGGAAACCTCGAGGGGCCGGAGACTACGCTGCAGGGTGAGACGGACTGTCCCCCCCGTCATGCCTTCCCGGATCCCCCGTCCGTAGTCCATCGGCGACTCCACCGGCCGATCACCAATTGCCACGATGAGATCTCCCACCCGGATGCCTGCACGGTCCGCTGAGCTGCGGCGCTCAACCCCGACGACTCGCACGGGTGCGGGAGCGTCCCGTTTGCCGTCGTCGCGCCGTTCGCCCCGGACCCATAGCCCATAGGCCTCTCCCGCAAGGGTAGCGGCAATGGCCTCGGGCATCCTGCCGATCGTCAAATCCAGCCGGAGCCGGTCCTGGCCGCGGAGAACCACCACCGGGGTCTGGTGGCCGACCTCAAGCCGGCGGACGATGCCCTGGAGTCCCCTCACCCCCCAGATCCGCCACGACCCCACCCGAATGATCACATCACCCCGTCTCATCCCGGCGGCCTCAGCCGGAGCGCCCGTCATGACCTCCGTCACCACAACCCCATGGCCCTCGAGAAAACCGAACTGGGCCGCCAGCTCCCAAGAGAGATTTTCAGAAACCTCCATGATTCCGACGCCGAACCACCCGTATGGCCTCTCCAAGAGGGCCACACCCGGGACCGGCTGTCCCAGGAGCAGCAGGAAGATCCCCACCCCGACCATCGTCCGTTTCACCGGTTGACCTCTACGTCAAGGCCTGGGCGATCTGAAGGAGGCCACCCCCTCAGTGACCAGGGGGTCTGGGGCAGCGCTGTCTCACCCCACCTCCCGATCCTCATCCGAAAGGGTTCCATCAGACAATACCAAACCGCCATCCGTCAAGAACAAAAAAGCGGCCTTGACCCGGGCAATACGTCGAGGATAGGGTAGGCGCAGAGCTCAGCCGATCCACCGCTAGAAGCCGCAGGTCCCTTGGAGGGCGTGCCTCCGCCCTGACCCTCAGGCCGACGGCCCGCCTCCCCCGGAGACCGCAGGGCTGAGACTGTGTTGCGTGGCAACCTGTCGGCACGGGTGGCATGTAGGGTACCTCGCGGGATTCGAGTCACAGTGAGGCAAGTCTACAGGGGAACGTAACGGATGGGTGAGACGTCGGGTATCCTTGAACAAATCGGGCATGCAATCCTGAACGGTGTTGTCCTCGCGCTCACACTCTTCGCGCTTCTCATGCTGGCGGGGACTATCTTCGAAAAGCGAAAACGGCACCGGGTGGAGGAGGCCCGCCGGATCACTGACCAACTGCTCGCCAAGGGCCAGCATGACCCCGCACGAGTCGAAGCCCTCATCGTCGTGCTCCGTCGACAGGACCCTCTTTCCCAAGAGGACCAACAGCGGATCACCGCTCTCCAGAAGATGCTAGGGGCGTGAACCGGAGGCAACGGCTCGTCCTGGCCTTTGCGACCAGAACGTGGGGCAGGCGCCATCGCGTTGGCACGACGAGTTCTCACGCCCCGGGGCCTCGGTCCTACTTCCTCTTCTTCTTGTGCTGCATCCGGCGGCGGAGCTTCTTGTACTTATGCTTCCGGATCTTCTTCCGCCGCTTCTTGACAACGCTCCCCAACCCCTTTCCTCCCCGCGACCTTCCGCCCCCGTTGCACACTAGTCGGGCGAGACTCTAGCCGCTCAACTCCCGTCGGACAGCCCGCACCGCTTCCACCATGGACATGAGCTTCGCCCGCGCCTCGTCAACCGTCCGGGTTTTCAGGCCGCAATCGGGGTCGATCCATAGGGCCTCCTTATCCAGGACGCGAAGCCCCCTCTGGATCCGGCCCTGGACCACGTCGGACGACTCAATCCTATGCGAGTGAACGTCCAGAACCCCCATGGAAAGGTCCTTCGCGAAGGGATCCTTCTCGAACACCTGGAGGAGATCGAGCGAGCTGTTCGACATCTCCAGATCAAAGTTCTCAACGGGCAGGCCCAACATCTGGGGATAGATGAACTCGAAGGCCCCGTAGCAGATGTGGGTCACGAAGTACGCCGGAACCCCGTCGGTCACCATGTGCATGGCCTCGATGGCAAAGGGAAGCTCCTCAGGCCGTACCGAGAGGGCCGGCTCGTCGATCTGGATGACCTTGGCCCCCGCCGCGACCAGCGCCTCCACCTCCTTGCGGATTTCACGGGCGATGGCCACGCATGCCGCTTTCCGGTCGGGGTAATAGTCGTTGAAGGACCAGTCCATCATGGTGTAGGGACCGGTCAACATACCCTTGACCGATCTCGCGGTCAAACCCTGAGTGAACTGCCACCAGTCCACGGTCATGGGGCCGGGCCATTTGATCTCACCGGTGATGACGGGCTTATGATAGTACCGGTTCCCGTAGGATCGCACCAGGCCTCCCATCGTGAATCCGCCCATGACCTCGGCAAAGTACGCGACCATGTCCCCCCGGTACATCTCACCGTCCACCAGGACGTCGAGCCCGATCTCCTCCTGGGTGCGAACCCAGAACTCGGTCGCCCGGCGTTCGACCTCTCTGAGCTCACCCCGCGTGATCTCGCCCCGCTTGTACCGCGCTCGGGCTGCCTGCAAGTAGTCCGGTTTTGGGAAACTCCCCACCGTGCTGGTCGGCAAGAGGGGGAGGCTGAGCCCCAGCGTCTCGAGCTTGCGTCTGCTCATCGCCGACCTCGCCGCAAGAAACCATCCCGGAGCCGACTCAGCAGGCGAAGTTTCTCCCGCGCCTTATCGCGGGACAGATATTCGAGGCCGCAGGATGGGCTGAGGTAGATGACCCCATCGTCCAGCCGCGGAAGGATCTTATCGAGGATGGGGAAGACCATCGTTTCGGTCTCCATCTTGGTGTTCCGGCCGTCGATGAGTCCGAGGGCCAGCACTTTCCGGCTCCCGACCCGGGCGATCAGGTCGGGGAGGCGCGGGCTGTAAGTGAAGTCGAGGCCCAGCACGTCTACCGGCAGATCCTGCAGCGCCTCATACAGGGGGGTCACATCCCCGAAGTAGGTGCTCAACTGAAGCCGCGCTCCACCCCGACGGCCCCCCAGGATCTCCAGCCCGTGCCGCACCAGGGAGAGGTCCTTTGGCTGACGCAACAGGCTTGGTTCGTCAATCTGGATCAGCTCGGCTCCGGACTGGGCGAGAGCGGCAACCTCTTCGCCTAAGACCCGGGCATAGTCTTCCATCAGGGAGCCGATTGTGGCGTAGATCCCTGCCTGCCGGATGGAGGAGGTCGCAAGGGTGTAGGGCCCGGTCAGGACCGGCTTCACGGACCGCTCCACCACACCCTTCGCAAACCGGTACTCCTCGAGGATCAGCCCTTCGGCCCGGCTGACGCGCCCCGTGACCACGGGCTGGCGAAAGTAAAAATTGGTATCGAAAAACCGGAGGAGGCCGTTGATGGTCACATGCTCGAGCTTGCCTGCCAGATGGGAGATCGGATCGTACCACCGGATCTGGCCATCGGTCACAAGGTCGAGGCCCGCGGCGATCTGCTCAGTCATGGCCGCATGGGTCACCTCATCCTGGATTCGTTCAAACTCCTCCGGCGAGATCTCGCCCCGCTCGCGCTCCGCATAGGCTCGACGCAGGCGTTGCTCCTCAGCAGTGTCCCCCACACGGGGATAACTCCCGGCGTGCGCTGTCAGGATCTCCATCGCCCCCCTGTCCCAGGCTCGGTCGCCCGCCCCCCCCCTGCCCCCTGGGAGACCGCCGCGACCGCCGTGTGCA
>JBHIAD010000042.1:0-12004 GCA_046758405.1 Methylomirabilales bacterium (SeqCode) | reverse complement strand
CGATGGTGCCGATGTTCATGTGCGCCTTGGTCCGCTCGAACTTCTGCTTGGCCATGGTCCGATCCTCCCTTCTCCACACACCGGGGCGATCACAGCCTAGAGCCTGGAGCCCACGACCAGGATTGAACTGGTGACCTCGTCCTTACCAAGGACGCGCTCTGCCGACTGAGCTACGTGGGCCCTGGAACGTTATCACTCCCCGCGACCCACGGCCTCTCTCCAGTCGCGGTCAAACTCCTCCAGGCTGAGACGCGTGACTTCGTAGAACGCATCATCAAAGGATTGTCCGCCACCCATGAGGCGGAGGAGGCGCTGGATCCCGCTCATCCCGACCCGATCCACCAGGTACTGGGTCGCCGAATAGCTCGCCGCATAGGCCAGACGCACCTTCTCCTCCGTCCTGATCCCACCAAAGGGTCCGCTGAGCACCCGGAGCGTCGGCAGCCCGTGCCCGCGCGCCGCTTCCCGCGCCATGGCCTTCGCCCCATCCATAGGCGAACGCTGCGCGATCAAGGCAAGTCCTTCGTTGAGCCAGGTTGGCACCCTTCCGCCGGTCAGCGAATGGACGACGACGTGGGTGTACTCATGGTATAAGAGTGCTCGCAGCTCTTCCCCTATCCGGATCCCTCGCAAGGGGATCCGGATCCTGCCCCCAAGCTCATCAAAGACGCCGCCAACCCAGATCGGGAGACGGGTCAGCGCCTCGAAATCTGCGTCGGCGTTCAGGGTGACCCGAGTCTCCCCCTGTGGGTAGTGGCCCAAGTCATACCCGACGTCGTTATAGGCCTGCTCAAGGATCCTCAGGATCTCCCGCACCACGTGGTCCGGCAGATCTTGCACATGCTCAATGGTGTAATGATGCCCGGTCTGACGACTGTAGTCCCCCTCGACTCGTTGCTCGCGCCGCAGCCGGTCGACCCACATCCGGAGCACGGGATCTTGCGCGTGCCGCCTGAGCCCTTCCTCCCAGATCCGAATCGCCTCGCTTTGGTCTCCGCGCCGATAGTAGGCCTCGCCCAGTAGCCGGAATCCCTCCGGACGTTCCGGCGCCAGCTCGACAGCCCGCCTGAGGGCCTCCACAGCAGGGAACAGGTCGCCAGCCTCGAACAGCGCCAGTCCAAGCCCCAAGAAGAGGGAGCCTTCCTCGGGGAGGAGGTCAATCCCAGCCTGGTAGTGCCCGGCGGCCTCCCGGAAGGCCCGCTCCGAAAGCAGGACCGACGCAAACCGAGCGTGGACCGCCGCCAGGTTCTGTCGCAATACCGGTTGCGCCGGATCCCGCTCGAGCGCGCGCTCCATCACCCGGATCGCTTCTTCGTAGCGCCCCTCCTTGGCGAGCGCGATGCCCTGTTCGTTCAACCGCGCAGGGTCCTCGGCCGCGTGTGCGAGCGATCCCAAACTGCACAGGCTGAGCACGATCCCACCGATCAACCCCGCCCATGTCCGCCGTCGAAAGGCCCCAGCACCATCAGAGGACATGGAGCGGGAAACGGGATTCGAACCCGCGACCCTCAGCTTGGAAGGCTGACGCTCTACCGCTGAGCTATTCCCGCTCGGCAAGGTAGCGATAGCGGGCCTGGCCACCCACGGGACCGGCGGAAGAACGATCCAGGCAGACGAAATCCCCCTCCTGGACCCTACGCCCGAGGCCCCCGTCCTCAGAATACCGACGGTGGTGGGGAGAGGAGGATTCGAACCCCCGAAGGCGCATGCCAGCAGATTTACAGTCTGCCCCCGTTGTCCACTTGGGTATCTCCCCGCCGGATCACCCAAACCGGAACAGAGAGCCCAGTCGAGATCCACCGCTCCAATCCAGCATCGTGAGCGATGCTGACCGCACACACTGGAGCTGGCGAAGGGAGTCGAACCCCCGACCGGCTGATTACAAATCAGCTGCTCTGCCAACTGAGCTACGCCAGCAGTTAAACTTGTAGTGTATCAAGAAGATTTTCCAGTTTCAAGGGGAAACGGGTAGCACACACACCCATCGCGGCACCTTCTCCTCATTATTATAATATGATCACCTTTCCTGGAAAAAAATTCAAGCCTTCTTTCCCAAAGCTCGCCGCCGCTGACTGCTCACCTCATAGAGGAGCATCCCCGCCGCCACGCTGACATTCAATACTCCTATCCGCCCCCTGGTCGGAATCGTCAGGATGCCATCGCAATGGGCCCGAACCAGGGACCTCAGACCCCGCCCCTCTCCGCCCAGGACCAGGGCGAGCGGACCGCTCAGATCAACCTCCGCCGGCGCTCTCCCCCCCACAGCATCGGCCCCGTACACCCACAGGCCCGCGGCTTTGAGACCTTCAATCGCCTGTACGAGATTCGGGACGCGAGCGACCCGAAGATACTCGAGAGCTCCCGCGGCAGCCTTGGCCACCGTGGGCGATACGCCGGTGGCACGATCCTTTGGGATGATGGCACCGTGAGCCCCGACGGCCTCGGCCGTCCGGAGGACGGCCCCCAGATTGTGCGGGTCCTCAACCCCATCCATCACGACCAGACAGGGTGCCTCCTCGCGTGCTCGCGCCACTTCAAGGAGATCCTCCACGGCCGCGTAGGTGATCGCTGCGACCCGAGCCACCACTCCCTGGTGGGTTGCCCCACCCGCCAGGTTCGAGAGGGCCCGACGCTCAAGGGTCTTCACGGGGACGCCGCGCGCCCTGGCAAGCCCCAGGACCTCTTTGAGGATCTTGCTCCGCCCCGTCGCGACCATGAACACCTTCTCGACGTGGCGCTCTCCCGCCCGCAGGACCTCGAAGACCGCCCGGGGACCGATCACCGCCGTCACGATCGAAACCCGCCCCCCCTCCGCCGCCACGTGCTGCCCTGGGGGCGGTCCTCAACCTCGATCCCCAGGTCCCGAAGCCGGTCGCGGATCCGGTCCGCCCGTTCCCAGTCCCGCTCCGCTCTGGCCCCGGCGCGAAGTTCCAGGAGTCGCTCAACACTCTTCTCGAGGGCCGCTTGGAGGGACCACTGTGCGCGGGGATCCAGCTCGTCCACCAGGGCGGCCACCTGGGCCCGGAGATGTTCTTCGGCCACAAGGTCTCGCTGGGACGCCCCAGACCCCAGACCCAGGATCCCCGCGAGTCGTCTCCACCCCGCGCATGCCCCGTGAAAACGTTCCACCGCCCTCTCCCCTGGGACCGGAGCGGAGAGCCCAGAGTGGCCCCTCAGCGCACCCGCCGCCTGAAAGAGGAACCCGATCGCCTTGGCCGTATTGAAGTCATCCTCGATGGCCTCGACGAACTGGGCCTCAAGCCTGGCCAGGTCATTCAGCAACGCCTCGGTCGCGATCGTCGGAGCCATCTCCCCAGGCCCCGCCGATCCCGCCTCTGAGTCTATCAGGAGACCGAGCTTCTCGAGGGCCTTTGCGCTCTCCTCGAGCTTCTCTTCTGTGAATTCCAGAGGGCTCTGGTAGTGGGTCGACAAGAGAAAGAGCCGGACCGCATCGGCCGGGTATCGGTCCAGGACCTCCCGGAGCGCGAAGATATTGCCGAGAGACTTTGACATCTTATCGGCGCCGACCCGAACAAAGCCGTTATGGATCCAGAACCGCGCGAAGGGGCGTCCGGTGGCGCATTCGGATTGCGCGATCTCGTTCTCGTGATGAGGGAAGATGAGATCCTCACCCCCTCCATGGATATCGAAGGTCTCACCCAGATACCGCATCGACATCGTCGAGCACTCGATGTGCCATCCGGGCCGCCCCAACCCCCACGGGCTTTCCCAAAAGGGCTCCCCGGCCTTCGCACGCTTCCAGAGGACGAAGTCCATCGGGTGGCGCTTCCGCTCATCCACGTCGACGCGCGCCCCTGCCTGCATTTCCTCCAAGCGGCGATGGGACAGCTTGCCATATTCCGCAAAGCTTTCGACCGCGAAGTAGACATCCCCGTCTGCCGGATACGCATGACCCCGGGCCACCAGGGTCTCGATGAGCCGGATCATATCCGCGATGTGTTCGGTGGCCCGAGGTTCGACGGTCGGCCGCTTGACCCCCAGCCGATCCATGTCCCGGTGAAACTCCTGCACGTACTGGTCCGAGATCTCGTCCCACCGACGTCCCTGTTCCCGGGCCCTGTTGATGATTTTGTCATCGATGTCCGTGAAGTTCCGAACGTACGCGACGTCCCACCCAAGCCATTCGAAATAGCGCCAGATGACATCGAAAATCAGTGCGGAGCGTGCATGACCGATGTGGGCCACATCATAGGTAGTGATCCCGCACGCGTAGATCCCCACCCGCCCAGGGTGCAGAGGTTCAAAGAGTTCCTTCTGCTGGGTGAGGGTGTTGTAGATGCGAAGCGCCATGCCTCTCCTCAACCCGCATTCCGGTGACGTGGTTCAGACAGGGTGGAGAGGGCAGCCAACGTGGCCTCCACGCGTCGGGCCACCTCCTCGCATCCCAAGAGGGGCAGGAGCAGGGCGAGCTCGGGACCCACCTCCTTGCCCGTCACTGCGATCCGGACGGGCCTGAGGAGCGCACCCCCTCGGCGGCCGGTCCGAGCCTGCAGGCCCTCCACGAACGATCGGTATCCGTCTGCGGTGGACACGTCAGTCGCCCGGAGCTCCTCCTTCAAGGCTTCCAGGATTCGCCGGCCGTCCTCCCCGCTCAACAGCTGGGCGGCGCGGGCCGGGTCGAACCGGAAAAAGATCTCCGCCGCCTGCGGCAGATCCGCGAGCCGAGTCATCCCGTTCCGAAGCACCTCGATCAGGCGCATCAGATACTCCGAGTCCGTGCTCGCCGAGAGACCGGCACGGGCGAGGTGCGTGACCGCGAGTTCGGCCAGCACTTCGGGTCGCGCTGTCCGGAGCACACGTGCGCTGAACCAGTCCAGGCGCTTGGGGTCGAAGATGGCGGGCGCCGTGCTCTGCCGCGTAAGCGCAAACTGAGCTGCGAGCTCATCCAGACTCAGGATCTCGTCACCGCCCCGCTCGGGTCGCCAGCCAATACGCGCCAGGCAGTTCACCACGGCCTCTGCCAGGTATCCGGCCTCGCGCAACTCCCTGACCGACGGAGCGCCATGCCGCTTGGACAGCGGGGCACGGTCCCGGCCGAGCAGCAAGGGAAGATGGGTGAACCGAGGAACACTCCAACCGAGCGCCTGGTACAGGAGGATCTGGCGGGGTGTGTTCGGCAGATGATCCTCTCCTCGAATGACATCCGTGATCGCCATCAGGGCATCATCGACGGTCACCGCGAAATTGTAAGCTGGGCGGCCATCAGTCCTCAGGAGCACAAAGTCGCCAAAGGCGTCGGTGTCAAAGTGTACGTCGCCCCGGAGCTCATCCCGCATGGTCACCGACGACGGGTGCACCCGGAAGCGCAGGACGTGCGGCTCACCCGCGTCGGCGCGTGCCCGAGCATCCTCGGGATCCAGATTCCGGCACCGCCCAACATAGCGAGGTGGCCGGCCCAGCTGGATCGTTTCGCGACGGTCCCGCTCCAAGACTTCTGCCGTGCAAAAGCACCGATAGGCCGCGCCACGTTCCACGAGCCCCATCGCGATCTCGTGATAGAGCGGAAAGCGCTCCGACTGACGATAGGGTCCGGTGTCGCCGCCCCGATCCGGTCCCTCGTCCCACTCCAGTCCCAGCCACTGCAAGTCCTCCACGATCCTCCGCTCAGAACCCGGGGTTGACCGGGCAGGGTCGGTGTCCTCGATACGTAAGATGAACCGTCCCCCGTGACGGCGGGCGAAGAGCCAATTCACGAGGGCCGTCCGGGCCCCTCCCAGGTGTAGGTCCCCCGTGGGACTCGGTGCGAAGCGAAGCCGGACCATCGAACCGTACTGGTGCACCCTCAGCCCTCTTCCAACAATACTGCCGCGAAGCAGGCGATGGCCTGACCCGCCCCGATCTCTCCCTGTCCCTTTGCCGTCGTCGCCTTGATATTGACCCGGTGCACGCCGATCCCCAACACATTCGCGAGACGCTTGGCCATCTCCCCGACATAGGGTTGCAGTCGCGGTGCTTCGGCAAGGATCGTGGCGTCCACATTACTGACTCGGTACCCGCCGGTCTGGATCTCCCGCCAGGCTCGTTCCAGGAGGAGCAGGCTGGCAATCCCCTTGGTCGCAGGATCATCGGTCCCGAAGCGACGGCCGATATCCCCCATCCCCGCTGCCCCACAGAGGGCGTCAATGATCGCATGGGTCAGCACGTCGGCATCCGAATGACCGTCCAGCCCCCGGGCAAAGGGGATCCCCACGCCCCCCAGGACGAGCCTGCGACCCGAAACGAGCGGGTGAAGGTCATACCCGATGCCGACCCGCATCCACCCGCTCCCATCGGCTCAGGATCTCCCGCGCATGATCCAAGTCCTGCGGCGTCGTGATCTTAATGTTGTCGACCGACCCCTCCACGACCCGGACCGTTTTGTGCATGCGCTCAACCAGCGCCGCATCATCGGTCGCAAGGACTCCATCGGCCCGAGCGACCCGGTGGGCCTCGCGAATCACGGCGGCGCGAAAGGCCTGCGGGGTCTGGGCGAGCCACAGCCCTCGCCGGTCCGGAGTACTCACCACGCACCCCGCGCCGTCCACTACCTTCACAGTCTCGCGCACCGGGACCGCCGCTACGGCTGCCCCATAATCCCAGGCGCTCTCAACAATTCTCTGGAGGAGCTCAGGACACACGAAAGGACGCACCCCGTCATGGATGAGGATGACATCCGTTGCGGCCGTCGCCCTTTGGATCCCCAGGAAGACCGACTCCTGGCGATCAGTCCCGCCAGGAATGATCGCCTCGACCCGGGGAATACGGTAGGCCGCCACCACCCTCTGCTGGCAGCGGTCCTCGAAGCCAGGCGGAACAACTACCACCACCGCATCAACAATGGGCGGACCCGTGAGCTGCCGGAGGGTCCGAGCCAGAATCGGCACCCCATCGAGCGGCTGAAATTGCTTTGGGAGAGACCCCCCGATCCGGCGGCCAAGACCACCAGCCACCACCACAGCCGTCACGTGCATCGGGACCGGGCGGCTGACTGCCGATCAGCGGCCAACCGAGACCTGTGCCGCCGCAAGACGGCGGAGGCGACTGACGACGTCCTCCTCACGCAGCCTCAGCCTCTTCCTTCAACCGCGAGAAGATCATCCGACCGGCCGTCGTCTGGAGCACGGACGTCACGCAGACATCAATTGCCTGCCCGATGTGCCGTCGTCCATTGTCGATGACGACCATGGTCCCATCGTCCAGATACGCCACCCCTTGGTTGTACTCCTTCCCCTCCTTCAGCACCGAGACCCGCATCTCCTCACCAGGCAGTACCACCGGCCTGAGGGCGTTGGTCAGCTCATTGATGTTGAGGACCCGCACCCCATGCAGGGCTGCCACCTTGTTGAGATTAAAATCATTCGTGAGCACCTTCGCCTGGAGCGCCTTCGCCATCGCCACGATCTTGGCGTCCACCTCCCGGATTTCTGGAAAGTCCAGTTCGTGAATCGTTACCTGGACGTTCGGATCCTTCTGGATCTTCTGCAGGATATCAAGCCCCCGGCGGCCCCGGTTGCGCTTAATCGGGTCCGAAGAGTCGGCGATGTGCTGTAGCTCGCGCAGCACAAAGGGTGGAACCACCAGGGTCCCTTCGATGAAGCCTGTCTCGCAGATGTCAGCAATCCGGCCATCGATGATCACTGAGGTGTCCAGGATCTTGTTCTGCCCTGCACCGGTCCTTTCGGTCAGCGTGCGCCTCAGGCTTACCAGGCTGATCCCGCGGCCCTTCTCGACGCCGACCACGCCACCGACGTATCCACTCACCAGGACAGTCAGGACCTGGACGAGGGTGGCGACGCCGGGCGGGAACAGAGTGAAAAGGCTCGCGAGGCTATCGACGAGAACCCGCCCGAGCAGAAGACCGATGAGGAATCCAACCAGACCGCTGAGGAGGCCCTTGAGTGTTGCCCGCCGGAAAAACCACTCCAGGATAAGTCCGACAGCCGCAAAGGTGATCCCGAGAATCAAACCGGCAGTGCTTGACCCTGAGTCAGCACCGTAGTGCCATCCAATCCCGATCCCGGTCAGCCCGCACAGAAGCAGGACCAGGACCCTGAAGCTATGTCCGCCCATTCTCCCTCCTCCCTGCGCTACAATCACCCCCCCCGCCCATTAGGCCGTCGCAATGGTCCGTTCCACCATTAATTCTGCAGCCTGTGCCTCGATGCCCTTGGCATGGGCGATCTCGCTGATGAGGAGGCGACGGACGTTCTCCAGCATCTTCTTCTCCCCGAACGAGAGGCTCCGCTCTTTCTGCAGCAGGATCAGTTTTCGCAGGACCAGGGCCAATTCGTACGGGGATCCGGACTTGATCCGTTCCCAATGCTCCTTGAAGCGCCGATTCCAGTTCGGGCAGATCTCGACGTCTTTCCGCTGGAGGATCGCCATCACCTTGGGGATATCCGCAGCACCGATTAAGGCTCGTAGACCCACGCGCTCGGCATTTGGGGTGGGAATCATGACCGTGGTGCCGTTACCAAGAATACGAAGGATGTAGAAGGATGCTTTACAACCGGAAACTTCTTTGACCTCGATGGCCTCGATCAGGGCGACTCCGTGGGCTGGGTAGACAACTTTCTTGCCGACGGCAAAGCTAGACCCCATGAGCATCCCCTTGTAGAAGCTAGAATAGCAGAGCGGCATCCCGCCGTCAACGGCTTTTCCCGCAATGCCGACCTCTCGACCGACCCCGTCAGGGGAAAAGGGCGTCCATCAACTCATCGAGTGTGGCCAGGCCGAGCACATTGATGTCGCCCGCGACCTTGCCCACGCGGACGGTCGCGTGAGGAACGAGGCAACGCGTGAATCCAAGCTGGGCCACTTCCTGGATTCTCCGATCCGCCTGGCGCACGGCCCGGACCTCACCCGAAAGCCCCACTTCACCGAAGAGTGCCGCACTCGGATCGACAGGGAGGTTTCGGAAGCTCGAAGCCAGGGCGGCCGCGATCCCTAGATCGGCCGCGGGTTCCAGGACCCTCATCCCGCCCGCCACGTTCACGAAAACGTCACAGGACCCCAGTCGCAGACCAACCCGCTTCTCCAGCACTGCCACTACGAGGGCCACGCGCTGGGGATCGGCCCCGGTCACGACCCGGCGGGGAAAGCTCGAGCTGGTCTGGGTCACCAGAGCCTGCACCTCGACCAAGAAGGGTCGGGTCCCTTCCAGCGTGGCCACGACCACCGAACCGACTGCCCCGCGGGGCCGCCCGGCCAGGAAGAGCCCGGAAGGACTCTTCACCTCCACCAGTCCCCTGTCGGTCATCTCAAACACGCCGATTTCATCGATGGACCCGAAGCGGTTCTTGGTGGCACGGAGGATCCGGTAGGCGTGCTGCCGCTCTCCCTCGAAGTACATGACCGTGTCCACGATGTGCTCGAGGGCCTTCGGTCCCGCAAACGCCCCCTCTTTGGTGACGTGGCCAATGAGGACTGTGGCGATCCCTGAACTCTTGGCCAGCTCCAGGAGGCGTCCCGCCACCTCTCGCACTTGACTCAGGCTGCCCGGCGGGGACTGCAGCGCCTGGCTGTGAGTCGTCTGGATCGAATCGAGGATCACCAGCTCCGGCTTGACCTCAGCCACCAGCTCGAACACCCCTTCGAGGAGGGTTTCGGCAGCCAGATAGACGGAATCCGTCAAGGCCCCCACCCGCTCTGCCCGGTCGCGGGTCTGGGCAGGGGATTCCTCTCCGGAGATGTAGAGGATCCGGCGCCCCTGGCGTCCCAATCCCGCAGCCGCTTGCAGGAGGAGGGTGGACTTGCCGATCCCAGGATCACCACCGACGAGGGCAAGGGAGCCCGGGATCAGGCCGCCGCCCACGGCACGATCGAACTCTGCGATCCCCGTGGCCATGCGCGACAAGGATCCGGAAGGGATAGCCGAGAGCGGCTGCGCAGGGACACGCTCAATCCCGCCTACTACAGCGCCTCGCTGAACCTCAGGCTGCCACTCCTCAGTCAGGCTCCCCCACTTGCCACACTCGGGGCATCGCCCCAGCCACCGGGGGCTCTGGTAGCCACAATGCTGGCATTCGAAGTGGGTCTTTGCCTTGGCCATCTCCACGTCCCGGTGCTGCCAGTTTTCTTAGTATACTACGCTACTTGGCTGGTTGGCGAGAGAACGGCAGGCTGGTCCTCTAAAGCCGCGGCCAGAAACGCATCCTTAATAAGGGTGGCGGTGTTCGGCCCGTTGCCGGTACAGCAACGCGTCGAATGCTTCAGTCAAGTTGCCGTCCGCCGAAAAGCAGAATCCCCCCGCTTCAGGCGCTGGACGGCTGGACCTTATCGAACGGCACTACTGCTCCGTGACTGTCTCCGCAGCGTCTCAACCGCATCAGTAACCGCTGATGCGTCCGGCGCCCTCTCACCCCATTCCGTCCAGAAGTCACGTGTTGCGCTCAACGGTTCGATCCTGGGCAGCTTCAGTTTGATACGTGCCGGAAGAAGGATGGCATCACCGAGCAAGAGGGCCTCACCCGTGTCGAGGAGGGGCAATCCTTCGAGTAGGCCAGCCAGGGAATCAGGCACCAGTCGTTTCACAACGCTCTGGTCCTGGTCATTGGTGAGACGCAGGACCATGAAGTTGTTGCACTGGCTAAGAATGGTCCGGCTTACATCTGAGGGACGCTGGCTAACAACCAAGAGTGACACACCATATTTGCGCCCCTCCTTGGCGATGCGCTCGAAAGAGTAGAGGGCCTGTCGCTCGACGGCGTCAGCATCATCCTTGACGGGTAGGTACAGGTGCGCTTCATCACAAACGAACACAAAAGGTGTTCGGGCCTCAGCCCGCAGCCAAAACTGGATGTCATAGAGAAGTCTCGCAAATACCCCGGTTACCACTGGGAGTACGTCCGACGGCACCTCGGAAAAGTCCACGACCTTGATCCCTGGCTTGCCCGCACCCGGCGCAACCAGTGCTGCAGCCTGCCGGGCCAGCCAGTCATAGCGGAGCGCCGGTGCTGGGGGTTTGAACATGAAACCGTAGCGTCGGTCCTCCGCTTTCGCTGCAAGACGCGAGATAAAGCGCGTGAGACGACCTTCCCACTCTCCCTTCACGTCCTGCCCCTTGGCACCGACACCTTTGGTGGTGTCGTCTTGCTTTAGCTTCGCCAAGAGATCCTCCAGCTTGTAAGGGATCGGCGAGTCAACCGTGAACGTCGCCTTGACCTCAGCCCTGTCTTCTGTAACCAGCGTTGCTTCCTTCAGTTCCCGCACATGGAGGGTGAACCGTGAGGCTTGGTTCGGTGCATTCTGGTCACTGCGGTCAAGGATCATTGACAGCATCTCTTCGCGGTTCAGCAACCAGTAGGGCAGAAAAAGGGCATACTCCGGCGGCTTGTCGAGGTCGCCCGGCCCTGCGATCTTGAAGCCGCTGGCGATAGGCTCCCGATCTTGTGCCAGCGATGCGTATTCGCCATGCATATCGAGGACCACTATGTTCACGTGCTTGCGGGCGCTTGCGCGCTCTAGGATCAGAGACACTGCGCAGCTCTTGCCCGAACCGGTGCTACCAAGAATCGCCGCATGCCGCTGGAAGAAACGGTCGCCGTTGGCCACGGCCACGGCGTCCCTATCGAGCACGAAGTGGCCAAGTTCTAGCCGTTGACCGGTTTCGAGTTCTCTGCCCAGCAGGCTCATGAACCGTTGAAGGTTGCCGCCTTCGATCAAGAAGCACGAGCGGTCGATTTGTGGGAATGAATCCGCACCGCGCTTGAAGCGGTTCCGGACCACGCCCTCAATGGTGTGGTACGTGCCAACCAGGATGACGCGTAGCGCATCGTCCGGTACGACTTCCATCGCGAGAGTTGTTGGTGACATGGGATCGGGCTCACCTACCTGCTCGTGGAGTTGCCTTGTAACCCTATCCGTCATCCCGATGAGAAACTCCTGGGCGGTCGTCCCCTGGATGGCGACGAGGGTACCCACGGCTGCGCGCGGCAGCAGCGCGGGATTGTCGACGGCGAGAAGAACACGACTGGTGTCAACCGCTGAGACCCTGCCAAGCCTG
>JBHIAD010000041.1:0-12184 GCA_046758405.1 Methylomirabilales bacterium (SeqCode) | reverse complement strand
GAGATAGTCGAGCAGGGGCCGGCTCTCCTCCTCCGTCCAGCCCTTGTAGTGCGTGGTGTGGCCGATGTTGACGTAGAGCGCCTTGCGCCCGGTCTCCGGGTGCGTGCGCACCACCGGATGCTCCCCCACGAGCACCTTCAGCTCCGCGCCCGCGTCGCGTAAGCGGTCCTCCCGGGTCTTGGAGGCATGGGCCTTGGTCGAGGTGTTGATGCCGACCAGGCCGTCGAGCGTCTTCTTAAGACCCTCCGAGAGGGTTTCGTAGGCCAGGTACTGGTTGGCGAAAAGCGTGTCGCCGCCGTAGGGGGGGATCTCCACGGCGTAGAGCATGCTCGCCATCGGCGGACGCGTGAGATAGGTGGTGTCCGAATGCCACACGCCGCCAAAGTTCACCCGCTCGTGCTCCTGCTTGATCACCGGGGTGATCAGCGGGCACTCGAGCAGGCCCTTCAGCTGCGGGTACTCCATGGGTTGGCCGAACCGCTGGGCGAAGGCAAGCTGCTCCTGCGGGGTGAGTTTCTGGTTCCGGAAGAAGATCACCAGATGGTCGAGGAAGGCCTGACGGATCTCCGCAACGACCTCGCCTTCGAGGGGCCGCGCGATCTCCACACCGTGGATCTCGGCACCGAGCGCCCCGGCGATCGGCCGCACCTCGATGTGGCGATAGTTGCGGCGCGGCGTGGTGTCCATCATTCCCTCTGTCGCCATTCCAATGCGGCCTCACTATTGAGCAGAATGTGAGAGACTCCCGTAGTATATCTTGCGAAGCTCCTTGATGCGGTGAAAACCAGAATCAGCAGCAATATCCATCAGTGGAACCCACGTTGTCAAGCCCGTCTCTCGCCGGGAGGGGTTGCACATCCCAGCGGCCAAGAACCGCATAAATAGTCGGTACTATGCTCGGTACTATAGTCGGTACTATTGTAAATCGGGTCAGCATACAACTCACCACGTAAGGCAAGTATTCACGCAAGAGTCGACCCGTGAGCCCATCTATCCTCGGTACACATCTTTGCGGTGCTGGATGTAATCAATGTACACCTCGCGCCGCTCCGAGGAAAGGGTATACAGGACGCGATAATCTCCTATGCGGTATCGGTAATACTCCTTCAGCAGGCCTTGCAGACGTTTGATCTGAGGCCCTCGCCGGGGCGACCTGCTGATGTCTTCAATCGCTCTGTCCAAACGACTCTTCAACTCGCTTGGGGCACGACGGTAGGCTTTCGCGGCATGGGGGGAGAGCAGGATCCTATAGTGCACGGACCTTCTTCCAGTCCAGGTAGTATCCCTTGCGGCCCCTTGCTCGCGCCTCGATTCCCTCCAGGAGCGCTCTCATGGCCTTCCGGTCCGTGAGAATTTCGGCCATCTCCTCCACCCCCTCAGGGTCGGAGACATAGAGCAGCAGCCCTTTGTTCAGAATTTCCGACAGGGTGCTGTCACGATCGACCGCGACCCGCTTGGCGGCCTTGTACAGGGCGGGGTCCAGCATCAGCGTTGTCTTTGTCCCCATAGGGTTCACCTCCTTAATGCCTTATTACCATATAACCATATCCCTGTCAACGTCGATCTCCACCAGGATAACGGTAACGGACTGGCCGAAGGTTAGGTGTTGACGAGCCAGGAGCGGACCTGCCAGGAAAATCCTTGTTGGGAGTCCGCGAGGTCTCCTCCCCTTGGGGTTCCGCTCAGCTCGGAGTTCGATTTGACAGGACTCCGTTCCACTGGGAGAATACGCTCGATACAGTTGTGTGACAAGGAGTGCGGGAGGATGGGCAAAGCAGTGCTGATCGTCAGCGCGGCCAGGACACCGATCGGCAGTTTGAACGGTGCCTTGGGGTCGCTCCCGGCTCCCCGGCTCGGGGCTGTCGCAATTGCCGAGACCGTGCGCCGTGCGTGCATTTCCCCAGAAGAGGTCCAGGAGGTTTTCATGGGGAACGTGGTAAGCGCTGGGATCGGTCAAGCGCCGGCCCGTCAGGCCGCGATATACGCTGGCCTCCCCCACACTGTTGGGGCAACCACGATCAACAAGATGTGCGGGTCGGGTCTCAAGGCGGTGATGCTCGCGGCCCAGGCGATTCGTCTCGGGGAGGCGGAGGTGATCGTTGCGGGTGGGATGGAGTCAATGACCCAGACGCCGTACCTGTTGGACCGGGCCAGGACCGGCTATCGCATGGGCCACGGGAAGCTCATCGATAGTATGATCCACGATGGACTATGGGACGTGTACAACGACATGCACATGGGTATCTGTGGTGAGCTCTGCGCGGAGCGATACGACCTATCCCGAGACCACCAGGACGAATACGCCATTCAGAGCTACACCCGGGCCCGGGAGGCACAGCAACAGGGGGGCTTCAAGGCCGAGATCGTACCGGTACCGGTGCCTGGCCGAAAGGCTGACGTTACCCTGGTTGAGGAGGACGAGGAACCCAAGCGGGTGCAGCTGGACAAGGTGAGGACTCTGCAGCCCGCCTTTCGAGAAGGGGGGACGATCACGGCCGCAAACGCCTCCTCGGTCAATGATGGGGCGGCGGCTGTGGTGTTGACCACTGCTGAGCGAGCCCGCCAACTGGGGACAAAACCCCTGGGGCGAGTTGTGGCTGCCGCCAGCGCGGCACTCGCACCCGAGTGGTTCACCGTTGCCCCTGCCACGGCGGTGCAGCGCCTGCTGGACCGAGTTGGGCTCAGGCCGTCGGACGTCGACCTGTACGAAATCAACGAGGCCTTTTCCTCCGTCGCCCTGGCAAACATGCAGATCCTTGGACTGAGCCCGGAGCGGGTGAACGTCAAAGGTGGAGCCGTTGCCCTGGGCCACCCCATTGGGGCGAGCGGGGCGCGGATCCTTACCACGCTCCTGTACACCATGGCCGAGCGCGGGGTGCACCGGGGCATCGCCGCGATCTGTCTCGGGGGAGGAGAGGCGGTGGCCGTGCTGGTCGAGGCGATCTAGAAAACCCGCCACGAAGGAGGATCGCAAGGCCCATGGGCTACGAGACGTTGAAGCTGACCGTCGAAGGCGGCGTGGCAACGGTGACATTGAACCGGCCCCGGGTGCTGAACGCCATCAATCGCGCGATGACCAGAGAACTTGCCGCGCTCATCACCGTGCTCGAGTCCGATGCTGCCATTCGCGTGGTTTGCATCACGGGAGCGGGTGATCGCGCCTTCGCCGCCGGGGCGGACATTGCCGAATTCCAGGAACTGGGCCCGGTGGAAGCCCTGGACCTCTCCCGAGAAATGCAGAAGACCTTCCAGCAGATCGTGAATCTGCCCAAGCCGGTGGTGGCTGCCGTGAATGGTCTCGCCTTGGGTGGGGGATGTGAACTCGCCATGGCCTGTGACGTGATCGTGGCGGCAGAGACCGCTCGCTTCGGCCAGCCAGAGGTGAACCTGGGTATCATCCCTGGGGCGGGAGGCACCCAACGCTTGGGGCGCCTCATCGGCCGAAACCGCGCAAAGGCACTGATCTTTACCGGAGAATTGATCAGCGCGGACGAAGCCTTTCGAATGGGTTTAGTCAACCAGGTGGTGCCTGCCGCTGACCTCCTGGCCACGACGAACGGGCTGGCCTGTCGGATGATGGAAAAGGGAGCGGTGGCCCTCAGCATGGCAAAGCGGGCCATCGACCAGGGACTGGACCTGCCCATCGACCAGGGACTGGAAACCGAAGCGCACGCCTTTGCCCTCTGCTTCGCGACCGAGGACAAGACCGAAGGAGTCCGTGCCTTCCTGGAAAAGCGGCAACCACGGTTTACAGGAAGGTAGCTTCCTAAGGGCTTGGGGGACAGGCGGGAAGCGATAGCCGTCGGCGGAACGGGCATCCACCGCAGATGGGGTCCCGGGCCCCCTCGCTGATGGTCATCCCCCGCATGGTCATGGGGAGACGGGATGCGCATCGTCGTTTGCCTCAAGCAGATCATCGACCCGGAGCTCCCCGTCAGTCAGTTCAGGATTGATCCGAAGTCGAAGCGGCAGCAACCGGACGATCATCCACTGCTGATCAACCCCTACGATGAGAATGCCCTGGAAGTGGCCTTGCAACTCAAGGATCAGACGGGTAGTCATGTGGCCATCCTGACCGTCGGGGGGGCATCGGCAGTCAGCATGCTCCGAAAGGGCCTCGCCATTGGCGCGGACGAAGCCGCCTTGATCGCCGATCCCGCCCTGGAGGGATCCGATGCCTTCGGGACCGCCGCGGCGTTAGCTCAGGGGATCGAGAGACTCGGTCCCACAGACCTGGTCCTCTGCGGCTGTGAGTCTGGAGACTGGACTGAAAGGGTGGTTGGCCCCATCCTGGCCGAGACCCTGCGAATCCCCTGTGTCACCTTTGTCGCCCGGGTGGAGGCGCAGAATGGTCGGGTGCGGGCCAGACGGGTGGTGGAGGAGGGCTACGAGATCTGGGAGGGCACGGCCCCCCTGTTGCTGACCATCCTCAGCGACGAGACCAACGCCCCCAGATACCCCAAGGTGAAGGACATCATGGCGGCCTCCCGCAGGCCCATCCCCACCTGGTCGCTCGCCGACATTGATCTCGAGGCAGCACGCGCGGGGAAGGCGGTCACCCGTATGGAAGTCCAGGAGCTTACGATTCCGACGCGAGAGTCCCGCTGTGAGCTTTTAGAGGGGGAGCCGGAGGAGCAGGTCGCGACCCTGATCACCAGACTGCGAGAGCGAAAGGTGATGTGAGCCATGCCCGGCACTTTCGTTCTGGCCAAGGTCGACAATGGAGTCCCTTCCCGCTCTACCCTCGAGCTCCTGGGCGGCGCCCAACGGCTCGCCGAGGGGCTTCAAGAGCCTATATGCGCTGGCCTCCTGGGTCAGGGGGGCGCGAGCCCGCTGTACAGGTATGGGGTCGAGATCGTCTATCGAATCGATCATCCCCGCCTGAACGAGTACCAGCCTGACCTGTACTTGCTGGCCCTGGAACGGATGGCCCGAACGGCTGAACCCCGCGTCCTTCTCCTGCCCGGAGACTCCTTGGGTCGGGACCTCGCCGGCCGCCTTGCCTTCCGCCTGCAGGCGGGAATCGTCACCGATGTGATCGACATCGACGTGCAGGCCTCAGACCATACCCCACGGTTTACCCGCCCGGCGTACGGGGGGAAGGCCATAGCCGTCATGCTTCCGAAGATCTTCCCCGTGGTGGCCACGCTGAAGCCTCGTACCTTTGACCCGGCGGCAGCCGGGGGGGAGGGGCACGGAAGAGAGGTCCAGGTGGAGGCATCCCGTGATCCCACCCAGGCCCGAACCCATTTGGTGGACCGGATCCGGGAGGAGACCACTGGGGTGAAACTCGAGGATGCCCGGGTGGTCGTCTCCGGCGGTCGCGGGCTCGGGGGCCCCGAGGGATTCAACCTCCTTGTGGAGCTGGCCCGTGTTTTGAAGGGAGCAGTGGGGGCGTCTCGCGCGGCCACTGATGCCGGATGGGTCTCTTCCTCCTCACAGGTGGGGCAGACCGGAAAGACGGTAAGCCCGGACCTGTACATTGCCGTGGGGATCTCGGGGGCCACCCAACATGTCGCCGGGATCTCCGGCAGAACGACCCTCGTGGCCATCAACACCGATCCCGAGGCCCCCATCTTCAAGGTCGCGCACCTGGGGATCGTGGGTGATTACAGGGTCATCCTCCCCCCCTTGATTGCCAAGTGCCGCGAGTTAATGAGAAGATAGGATATGGATCAGGTCCCGTCTCGGGAGCTCTACTGGAACATTCCGGAGTCGCTTTACCTCTATCTGTTGTTCCTTCCTTTCCTCGCCATCTTTGTGTACGGCTGCTACCGACGCTGGGGTGCCCTCCTGCTGGGCAAGAGAGGGGTCAGGTTCGGTCGACTGAAAGGGCGGCTGAAGGCGCTGACCGACCAGGCCCTCTTGCAGCGGCGGATTGCCCAGGAAAGATATTCAGGCCTCATGCACCTTACCCTCTCCTGGGGATTTCTCGTCCTCTTCATCGCCACCACCTTGGTGGCGTTCCAGGAGTATTTTGGCCTCCCTGCGCTCCAGGGCCCTTTCTACCTCTATTTCATGTCCCTCACCGTGGACCTCTTCGGCGTGGCCGCGCTGGTGGGGACGCTCATGGCCGTCGCCCGCCGGTTCCTTCTCCCCCCAGCCCGTCTTGTGGAGCCGCGGAGGTTCGATGGTATCCGTTGGCTGCTCCTGCTCTTCTTGGCAGCCCTGGTTACCGGATTCCTGGTGGAGGGGCTTCGGATCACGGCGACTGGCGATCAGTGGGGAGCCTGGTCGCCGGGGGGATGGCTCATCGCCATGCTCTTCCGCGACATGGGGGGAGAGTCTCTCCGGGCTGTTCACCAGGTTCTTTGGTGGGTGCACGCAGCACTTTCCTTCGGCTTTGTTGCCGCCGTTCCGTATACGGGTGTGCTACATCTCCTGGCCGCCCCCGCCAACCTCTTCCTCCGGAATCTCAAGCCCTCCGGCGTCTTAAGCCCGCTGGCGGTCGAGGAGGAACGGCTCGGGGCCTCCACCGTCAGGGATTTCTCCTGGAAAGCCCTCCTGGATCTGTACGCCTGCACCGAGTGCGGGCGCTGTCAGGAGGTCTGCCCCGCTTGGGTGACGGGGAAGCCCCTGACTCCGAAGGGGGTCATCCTCGATCTTCGGGACCACTTAATCAAGGTTCACCGGGGCGACGCGAATCGGCGGATGGTCGGAGAGGTGATCACCGAGGATGTCCTGTGGTCCTGCACGACGTGTGGTGCGTGCCATGAGGCCTGCCCGGTCTTGATCGAACCGATCCCCAAGATCGTGGAGATGCGCCGCCACCTGGTGATGGAAGAGGCGGCCTTTCCGAGCATGATGCGAGAGAGCCTGAGGAGCCTGGAGACGCGTGGGCATCCGTACCGGGGGATCAGCACCGGGCGGACCGATTGGGCCAAAGGGCTCCCGGTTCCGGAAGCGAGTAAACTCCAGCAGGTTGATCTCCTCTACTGGGTCGGTTGTGCAGGGGCCTTTGATGAACGGGGTCAGCAGGTGGCCCGTGCGGTGGTGCGCGTCCTGGAGGCCGCAGGGGTGGGGTTTGCCATTCTCGGCAAGGAGGAGCGCTGCACGGGCGATCCGGCCAGGCGGATCGGCAACGAGTACCTCTTTCAGCAGTGCGCCCAAGCGAACATTGCCACCCTCGAGCGGTATCAGGTCAAAAAGATCCTGGCCACCTGTCCCCATTGCTTCAACACCCTGAAGCACGAATACCCCCAATTCGGTGGCCAGTTCGAGGTGGTGCATCACAGTCGGTTCATCGCCGACCTCCTCCGGGAGGGACGCCTGGGCCTCCGAAAGCGATTCAGCGGGAGTGTCACGTTTCATGATCCCTGCTACCTGGGCCGCCACAATGGCATCTACGATGATCCCCGATCGGTGATCGATCACGTTCCCGGTCTTCAGCAAGTCGAGATGCCCAGATGTCGCGAGAAAGGATTCTGTTGCGGTGCTGGTGGCGGGCTCATGTGGGTCGAGGAGAGAATTGGCAAGCGGATGAACCTCGAGCGGACAGATGAAGTCTTACGCACGGGCGCGGCAGTGGTGGCCACCGCCTGCCCTTTCTGCCTGACGATGATGGCTGACGGCCTCGCCGTGCGTGGCAAGAGCCAGGCGGTCAAGGCGTTGGATCTCGCAGAGCTGGTCGTCCGCGCATTGTAAGCGTTCACGGTTCAGGGTTCATAGTTCGTGGTTGAGTAAACGAGAAAAACTACTATGAACCATGAACTCTGAACTCACGCTGGAAGTGATGCATGCGGATCGTCTCGTTGCTGCCCAGTGCCACAGAGGTTATCTACCTGCTGGGACTCGGAGATCTACTCACCGGGGTCAGCCACGAGTGTGACTATCCTCCCCCGGCGCTTGGCAAGCGAAAGATCGTCAGAGCCGCCATCCAGTGTCACGGACTGAGCAGTCACGAGATCGATGGGATCGTTAGGGAGTCTCTCCGGCGGGGCGAAGCGATCTATCAGATTGACGTGGAGCAGCTGAAGGCCGCTGATCCCGATCTGATTCTGACTCAGGCGCTATGTGAAGTCTGCGCTGCCCCCTACCAATATGTCCAAGAGGCGGTGACACAACTTCGTCGGAAACCGGACATTCTCTCGCTGAATCCCAAGGGCCTCGAGGATGTGCTGAAGGATGTGGAGCGGGTTGGGGAGGCCACGGGACGCGTCCGGGAGGCAGAAGCGGCTGTCGCGCTGCTCAGGGGAAGGATCCAGCGGGTCGCAGAGCGGGCGGCAACGGTGAGGCGCCGGCCGCGGGTTTTGTGCTTGGAGTGGTTGGACCCGCTGATGGCTTCGGGACACTGGGTTCCCGAGATGGTGGCCCTGGCCGGTGGGCAAGAAGTCCTGGGGAACCTTGGGGCTCCCGCGGCCCGAATTGAATGGGACCGAGTTTCCTCCTTCGCCCCGGAGATCCTGTTCCTGATGCCGTGTGGCTTCACTGTGGACCAGGTCCTCCATGAGGTCCCCCTCTTGACCAAGTTACCGGGATGGAAGGACTTACCGGCGGTCCAGAGGGGAAAGGTCTACGCGGTGCACGGGCATGCGTACTACAGCCGGTCCGGCCCTCGCCTCGTGGATGGGCTCGAGATCTTGGCCCATCTCATGCACCCCGCGCTGTTTCCAGGTCCGATCCCGGAGGGGGCCGCGGAACCCGTTGACCGATGACCGGCGCGGAGGCCGTCGGCGGGAGATGGTGGGGTAACGATGTCAGTGAATGACGAAGCCGGGAAGCGGATGAAGGCGGCGCAAGCAGCGTGGGAGAAAGAGACGCTCCTTCCCACCCTGGAGAAGGCGCCGGAGCGAGAGCGGGAGTTCAGTACGGTTTCCTGGCATCCCGTTCGAAGACTCTACACCCCTCTTGATCTTCCCAACTTTGACTATACGCGGGAGCTGGGTTTCCCGGGAAGCTACCCCTTCACCCGGGGAGTCTACCCCACCATGTATCGAGGCAAGCTTTGGACCATGCGGATGTTCGCCGGCTACGGGACTCCCGAGGAGACCAATCGCCGATTCGCATATCTCTTGGAGCAAGGGCAGATGGGTCTGTCGGTAGCCTTTGACCTGCCGACCCTCATGGGATACGACTCCGACCACCCGATGGCCCAAGGGGAGGTGGGGAAGTGTGGGGTGGCGATCGACTCCTTAGCGGATATGCAGACCCTGTTCGAGGGGATCCCCCTGGGGAAGGTGACCACCTCGATGACGATCAACTCTCCTGCGGCGGTCCTCTGGGCGATGTATATCGCGGTCTGCGAGAAACAGGGAGTGCCCTATGACCGAATCGGCGGCACCATCCAGAATGACATCCTGAAGGAATTCATCGCCCAGAAGGAATACATCTTCCCCTTGGAACCCTCCATGCGCCTGGTGGTAGACACGATCCTCTTCGGAGCCCGGCATCTCCCTCGGTGGCATCCGGTCAGCGTCAGCGGTTATCACATCCGCGAGGCGGGTTCGACGGCGATCCAGGAGCTTGCCTTCACCCTGGCCGACGGCATGGCCTACGTCCAAGCAACCATGGGGGCGGGACTTGCGGTGGATTCCTTTGCCCCCCGCCTTTCCTTCTTTTTCAACATCCACAACGACTTCTTTGAAGAGATCGCCAAGTTCCGAGCAGCAAGGAGAATGTGGGCAACGGTGATGCGCGAGCGCTTCGGGGCCAGAGATCCGCGGTCCTGGCTCCTGCGGACCCATGCCCAGACCGCGGGCTGCGCCCTCACCGCCCAGCAGCCGTATAATAACATCGTCCGGGTCGCCCTTCAGGCCTTAGCCGCAATCCTCGGGGGAACCCAGTCCCTTCACACCAACGCCCTGGATGAGACGCTGGCGCTCCCGAGCGAGAAGGCCGCCACCATTGCGCTCAGGACCCAACAGATCATCGCCCACGAGACGGGGGTCCCCGACACCATTGACCCCCTTGGGGGTTCCTATTTCCTCGAGGCCCTGACCAGGGAGGTGGAGGAGGGAGCCTGGGAGTATTTTCGGAAGATCGACGACCTGGGTGGGATGGTCCAGGCGATCGCACGAGGCTTCCCGCAACAAGAGATCGTCAACGCCTCCTATCGCTATCAGAGGGCGATCGAGCAAGGAGAGAAGATTGTGGTGGGGGTGAACCGGTTTGTCACGGAGGAGGAAGAACCGATCCCCCTGCTCCGGATCGACCCGGAGAAGGCCGCCGGTCAACAGGCAGCGAAGCTTCATCTTCTGAAAAAACATCGGGACAACGGTCGTGTCCAGCAGACTCTCGATCTGCTCAGAAGGGCGGCGAGAGGGAGGGACCCGTGGGGTCGAGATCTCCTCATGCCGAAGATCCTGGATGCGGTCCGGGCCTACGCGACCTTGGGGGAGATTATGGGGGTTTTGCGGGAGGAGTGGGGAGAGTACATCGAACCAGCCATCATGTAGTGGATCGCTGACCACTGGCACGAAAGGCAGCCCGGTGAAATAATTGTCATTGCTGGCAAGCGAGTGCGCTGGGGGGATAACATGGGGAAGAGGTACGGAGTCCGGTTCGATCTGTGGGTGTCGGGACGTCTGGACCCTCAACTGGTCGTAATGGACAAGGAGGAGCAGCCCACACGGGAAGAAATTGCCGCATGCATCAAGGAAAAGTCTGAGGCACTCCAGGGAAAGCTCTTTGGGAGCGAGTCAGATCAGGCGGAGGTTGAGATCGAGTATCGTTCAGGCGTGGTGAGCGACCAAGAACTGTTGGGACGCGATCCCGGTTTCGGTGTCCTCTGTCAGGAGATCAAGCCTACAGCCGGTGAATGACTCGATGGCTGACGAACGGAAAGTCCGTATCCTGGTTGCCAAGCCCGGTCTGGATGGCCACGACCGCGGGGCCAAGGTGATTGCCCGGGCCTTCCGGGACGCGGGCTTCGAGGTGATCTACACCGGGCTTCGGCAGACACCGGAAATGGTGGTGAACGCGGCCATCCAAGAGGACGTGGATGCCATCGGGCTCTCCTGCCTCTCCGGCGCCCACATGCACCTCTTCCCCCGGATCGTGGAGCTGCTTCGGGAGAAGGGGGCGGGAGACATCCTGGTGTTCGGGGGCGGCACGATTCCGGACGAGGACATTCCCAAGCTGAAGGAGGCGGGGATGGCCGCGATCTTCACCCCGGGTGCGAGCACCCAGGACGCGATTGCCTTTGTGCGGCAGAACGTAACAGCCCGGCGGTAGGACAGCACTCGTTTAAGAGGGGGCGGCGATGCGGCCCGTGTACCTGGTCTCGGGGGGGGTGAGCAAGTTCGCGAAGGCACGCCCCGAGGTGACCTTCCAACCCATGGTGAAGGAGGCCTTTGACTACGCCCTGCGGGACCTAGGCCTCCCATCCGGCAAGGCCTTCGAGCTGATCGACGGCTCGGTGGCGTCCTACTTCTCGGATCACTTCCAGCGGCAACTGATGTCCGGGATCATGGCCCAGGACTACCTGGGGTTGTGCCCCAAGCCCTCGCACCGGGTGGAGGGGGGCGGGGCGACCGGCGGGCTCTGCTTCCAGGAGGCCTGGAAGTCGGTCGCCTCCGGTCTGATGGACGTCTGCGTGGCCTACGGCTTCGAGACCATGTCCCACGTGAACACCTGGAAGGGGAACGAGTTCATCGCCCTGGCCTCGGACGTCTCCTTCGACTACCCGGTGGGGGGGTTCTACACCGGCTACTACGCCATGATGGTGGTCCGCCACATGGTGGAGTTCGGGACCACCGTGGAGCAGATGGCCTATGTCTCGGTCAAGAACCACACCAATGCCTTCCACAACCCCTACGCCCAGAAGCGGGAGCGGCTCACCGTGGCCGATGTTCGGAAAAGCCCGATGGTGGCCTGGCCGCTCACCCGGCGGGATATCTGCGTCATGAGCGATGGGGCGGCAGCGGTTTTGCTGGCCAGCGAGGAAGGCCTGAACAGGATGGAGAAGGCCACGGGGCGGCGCCCGCTGGCCGCACGCATCACCGGGATCGGGCGGGGGACGGACGCGATGCGGATGGCCGACCGGCCCCATGGGGACGTGATCCTCCTCCCCCACGAGAAGCCCAGCGACTATGCGGGGCTGAAGTACCCCGGCATTCACTCCTTCCGGGCGGGCCGGATGGCCGCCAAGCTGGCCTACAGGATGGCCGGCATCGGGAACCCGCTCGAGGAGCTGGACTTCATCGAGCTGCACGACGCCTACACCTCCTCGGAGATCCAGACCTAC
>JBHIAD010000040.1:0-12302 GCA_046758405.1 Methylomirabilales bacterium (SeqCode) | reverse complement strand
CTC
This sequence comes from Methylomirabilales bacterium (SeqCode), assembly GCA_046758405.1. GTDB lineage: Bacteria > Methylomirabilota > Methylomirabilia > Methylomirabilales > CSP1-5 > JBHIAD01. Next base: position 12,299 of record JBHIAD010000040.1, on the reverse strand, counting down.
CCACGTCTTCGGTCCGATTCCCTTGACTCGCATGATCTCTTCGGGCCGCTGAAATGGGCCGTAGGTTTCGCGATACTCGATAATGCGATCCGCGTAGGCAGGCCCGATCCGCTTCAGTCTCATCAGCTCCTGGCGCGAGGCGGTATTGATATTGATCGGCGCGACCGCCGCCTGCCCCTTCTCCGCCGTGCCGTCATGATGGCCGGCCCACGCCGGCAGCCAGAACCCGCTGCTGAGAAGCAACGCAAAGACAACCACAATAAATCTCACCCACTTCCTGAACATGGCTTCTCCTTCTCGGTAGGCGTCCAAAGTCCAACGTGCGAGTACCGATGACTGACGACCGATGACCGGGGCGGCAGACTTGTCGACTAGTGGACTGGTCGACTCGCACCGTGAACCCTGAACTGTGAACCGTGAACGCGCCAGTCACCAGTCGTACGGTTCGACGCTCGCCGCGTCGATCTCGACGGCCACGGATTGCTGCAGGACATCCACGGAGAGGATCAGCCGGTGCTTGCTCTTCTTCTTGACCAGGATGCCTGTGAGCCCGGCGAGGGGGCCGTGAGTAACCCGGACGGGGCGGCCCGTATTCAGATACGGATACGGATCGCAGAGAAGCTTGGTCAGGCAGACCTGCCGGACGGCCTCGACCTGCTCCTCCGGGATCGGCGCCGGCGTTCCGTCGAAGCCGACCAAGCGCACGGCGCCCTTGGCGCTCACGATGTCGCGCTTACGGCTGAGTTCCGTATGGAGGAAGAGGTAGCCTGGAAAGAGCGGCAGCTCCACGAGCTTCCGCCGGTCCTTCCACCGGGACAGGACCTCGCGCAGGGGGAGGAAGACTTCGATCCTCCGGCCCTCGAGCTGGCCTGCCACGACCTTCTCATGGCGCGGGCGGGTGTACAGCGCATACCAGTGGGGGAACTGCTGGCAAGCTAGCTGGTTGGTCATTGGAAAATGGTCATTTTGAAAATGGCGTCGAGTCACTCAGCAATTTCTAATTTCCAACTTCCAACTCCCATTGCCCATCGACTACTTGCTATACCTGAGCAGACTTACGTCCTCTCAGTTACAGCCAAAAATTGCTGTAACTTACTAAAACAAAATGGCTTAGGCCAACTTCGCTGACAGGCTGGAATGCTGGGATGCGGGCTCGCAAGAAAGGTACAATTACCAAATCACTTGGGTATGAGATCTGCCTTCTCGCTCCCTGACCTCCCAGCCTTCTAGCTTGCTAGCTGCCTTGAGCAAAGAAGATGCCGCAGGCCGGCTCGATCAAGACTTCTTATTCTCCCTTACAAAACAATAGGTTGCTACGCTGACAGCCGCAGCCTCTCTCTCCCTATCGTTTCATCTGAAACAGGAACCGTTTCAGCTTGAAGCGCACAGTTTTCACCTTGAAACGCCCAGGGATTCATCGGATGAGCTGCCGTAGTGCAGTCCCCTTAGGCCACGCTCAAGCGATTCAGAGGTGACAGGGCTGGAGTACGAAAGGACCCACAAGGCATACGAAGGGAGGCTCGATACGTGGATTGTGTCCCAATCTGCTGAAGAATCCGGCAACATCCGTTGCGGCAATCTGCTCGAACCTGTGGCAGTCGCAACGGCCATCGTCCAGGCCCCCAGGTCGACGGTGGAACCGTCCGTTCCAGGCCACACAAGTTCTCGTTGTTGAACACTTCTACCGGACCACGTGGGGCTGAACGTACCACATCCCCCTTTATGCTTGTCAAGAGAAAAAGCACTGGTTCAAGTGCACACCCCGGGAAGCTGGCCGGCCAGCACCGAATGGCAGCCCGCCAAAGCGATGCTATCGCGCAGCTCCCTCCCCCCGTTGGCCCAGCTTGAACCCCGTTCGCAAACCGGGTCCTCGGCCGGTTCCCGTGAGGAGCTCGATGGTGAAGAAGACCTCGTTCTCGGGGGGAAGGGCGATCTCCGCTTCCCGATGGGTGAAAAGAACCTGCGTGCGCCAGCAGCAGGTGGCGTAGGTGACCTCTCCTTGATGTTCGAGTGTCCTCCCCTCCGCGAGGTCGTGGCGCACCTGGTACCCCAGCGTGAGCGAGCGTGTCGGTTTGAGCGACAGACGACCGACCAGGTTGTGCTCATCCGTGGCATCGTTGAAGGTGTAGTCGAGGGAGACTGTCGCCAGGTCCCGGTACCTCGCCGATCCGCCCAGGTTCATGGTCTCGAGCCGCTCCTGCTCCGGGTTGTAGGCAAAGATCCCCCGGAGGCTGATGGGCCAAGGGGGCGTGACCTGCAAGCGGCCCACGAGGTTGGAAAAGCTCCGCTCCTCTGCGGTTGAAAACCCGGGGCGGTCGGCCCGCGGTCGCACGTCCCTTCTCTTCACTGCCTGCCGCACTTCCTCCGGGGCCAGAGAACCCAAGAAGAGATCGGAAAAGGTCCGCCGCTGCGGGTTCACATTCAGGCTCCCCTCGAGTGTGAGGCTCAAGAACTGAATGCTGCGGCGCTCCCCTGACGGCTCTTGAAGCCTTGCGCTGAAGCGATTCTCGATGGAGAGAATCAGGCGGTTTTGGGGACTCACGAAGTCCCGGCCATCGACCTGGGGCAGGTCCGTCTGATCGACGCTCGGCACCAGCAGGTAGGTGAGCCTAGGCTCGACCGTATGCTGAATCGCCCGCAGGCGCTTCCCCTTGGATCGAAAGTGACGAAAGAGGCCAGTCTTCAGCTCCGTCTCGAATTCGACCAGCTCGCGGCTCACGGCGCTCGACTCGAAGCCAACGCTCCCCCTGCTGTAGGCAGTCTCCCGGAAGCCGACCCGCGGCGTGATGGTCACGTACGGTCGAAGCGGGATCGGGAGCGCGACGGAAGGATGGAAATCCAAGCGGCCCACCTGGAGGACATTCCGCTGATCGATGTAGACCGCGGAACTGTCCTGACGAAACAGGAGGGGGCTCTCCAAGAGCGGTTGCTCGAAGGAGAGGACCGAGAGCTCCGGTGCCCTGAGGAGTGTGTCATTCACGTCCGTCGACAGATCGTCGGTAAAATCTCCGGCGAGGGAGACGCTGTGTTGCGAGAGGGAATAGGTGAGTGACGCCGTCGACCGGGAGAGCCGTTCGGTCCGTCGCTCGAAATCAACGGCAAACTCCCGGGGAAACCGGTCATCACTCCGGGCATCGATGTCGGCAATCGCCCGCAAGGCGGGGGTGAAGGACTCCTGGTGTCGAAAGACCACCCAGAACCGCTGGTTGTCCGGGCGCTCTTCGCCCGGCTGGAGCGGTTCTTCCCTCGCTCGTTTGTCATCCAGATAAAAGAGGTTCAGACGCCCGCGGTCGGTCGGGCTCAGGGCGTAGCGGTACTCGAGTTCCGGCGCGAGTCCGCGCCGGCCGAGGTGGTGGAGGCTGAAGGTCGCATCCCGGGACTCACTGATCGCCCAGAAGAAGCTCTCGCTGACGATGAATCCCTCATCCTCACTGTAGCCAAAGGTCGGGAAGAGGAATCCCGTCTTTCGCTTGCCAAGGGGACGGTAGAAGACCGGGAGGTAGGCGACGGGGACCCCGCGCACCCAGAAGGAGCCCTGGGTCCCCCACAAATACTCACCCGGGTGGATGGTGGTGGTCTTTGCGCGGAATTCCCAGGCGTAGGGGGGGGTGTCGCAGACGCTACAGGTGGTGAAACGGCCCCGCCGGAGCCGGTAGGTGCGCTCGTCCTGCCGCTCGACCTGTTCGGCCACGAAGCTCGTCGCAGGTGGCAGGAAACCCTGTGCCTCCTCCATCACGCCCTGGCCGGAGCCGTAGTCATAGGTCAAACGGCTCCCCCACATCCGGTTCCCGCCCTCGAGGAGCAGGACGTGCCCACGGGCGATGAAGACCTTGGTGTTCTGGTGCACCTCGGCCTCATCCGCATAGAGCGTCACGGTCTTATGCTCAAGGCGGACATTGCCTCGGGCGATCAGGAGGTTACCGCCCTCGTAGGACTCGAGAGTGTCGGCTTGGACCCTGACGGGGGCTGTGGGCGCAGGAGGCAAGGGCGCCGCCTGGGCCAGGACGGCGGCAGGCAACCCGAAGAGGAACCAGCCCGAGAGCAGGCCAGCGATCCAGCGCGCGTGCCGTATCGTCATGCAAACGTGAGTTCATGGTTCATAGCAGGAACGTCAACCCTCGAACGCTGAACTTCTTACGTCTCACCCCTTACGCCTTACGATCGACGATTGACCATTCACCAACCACTAACCACCAGTCACCTTTTCGCGAGCCGCTTCGTGGCGCCAGCGCTTGAGCGCCTGGTGAATCTCCTGGATCTGGCTGAGGAACTCGGGCAGGCAGGCGAGGGGGACCATGTTCGGACCGTCACAGGGGGCCTGGTCCGGATCGGGGTGGACCTCAAGAAAGATCCCGTCACAGCCCGCGGCGACGGCCGCCCGGGTGAGGTGCGGGATGAACGCGCGCATCCCCCCCGAGGACTCTCCTTGCCCGCCGGGTAGCTGAAGGCTGTGACTCCCATCGAAGATCACCGGATACCCGAGCGTCTGCATGAGGGGCAGGGCTCGCATATCCACGACCAGGTTGTGGTAGCCGAAGGTTGTTCCCCGCTCGGTCAGAAAGATTTCGCGATTCCCAGTGGAAGTCACTTTTTCCACCGCGTTCCGGAGGTCCTCCGGGGCAAGGAACTGACCCTTCTTGACGTTCACCGCCCGGCCACTCTGCCCCGCCGCGATGAGCAGATCGGTCTGCCGACACAGGAAGGCCGGGATCTGCAAGGCATCGACCACCGCAGCCACCGGGGCCACCTGGGCGGGTTCATGCACATCGGTGAGGATCGGGAGACCCAGGGCCTCCTTCACGCGGCCGAGGATCTCAAGCCCCCGCACAAGGCCTGGACCACGAAAGGACTTGCGCGAGGAGCGGTTCGCTTTGTCGTAGGAGGACTTGAGGATAAAGGGTATCGCCAGGCGATCGCAGATCTCCCGGATCCGGCCCGCGACTTCGGTGAGATGGGACTCCGACTCGATGACGCAGGGTCCGGCGATCAGGACAATCGGTCCTTGACCCCCGATGGTGACCGCGCCGACCCGAACCGGACGTGTCGGCAACCGGTGGGCAAGATCCATCCCTATCCCCGTCCCTGGTAGTCGATGGCCGCCCGGATGAACTCACGGAAGAGGGGTTGGGGTCGCCTCGGACGGGACTTGAACTCGGGGTGAAACTGACACCCGACGAACCAGGGGTGGTCCGGGAGCTCGATCATCTCGACCAGCTTCCCATCGGGAGAGAGCCCCGAGAACTTGAGCCCATGCTCCTCCAGCAATGGGCGATAGTCGTTATTGACCTCGTACCGGTGGCGGTGCCGCTCCGAGATCTCGCGGGCCCCGTAGATCCGATGGGCCAGGGAGCCCGGCTGCAGCCGGCACGGGTAGGCGCCGAGCCGCATGCTCCCGCCGAGGTTGACGGCTCCACGCTGATCCGGCATGAGATCAATCAGCGGATGGGGTGTCCGGGGATCGAACTCCCGGCTGTTGGCCTCACTGAGGCCGCACACGTTGCGCCCGTATTCAACGACCGCACACTGGAGCCCGAGGCAGATCCCGAAGAAGGGAACCCGCTCTTCGCGGGCGTAGGCGATCGCGGCGATCTTCCCCTCGATCCCGCGCCCCCCGAATCCGCCCGGGACAAGGATCCCGTGGGCATCGCGGAGATGCGGCTTCGGGCCATCCCGCTCAATCCACTGCGCCTCTACGGGCTTAATCTCCACCCCGCAATCGTTGGCGATGCCGCCGTGGACGATCGCCTCGAAGAGGCTCTTGTAGGCGTCCTTCAACTCAAGGTACTTCCCCACCACCGCGATGCGGGTTTGCTGCGTCGGACGCTTGACCTTTTCCACGAGCTCCTCCCACGCTCGCAAGTCCTGGGCACCGCTGGGCAGGCCCAAGAACTCCAGCAGGATCGTATCGAGCCCTTCGCTGTGCAGGACGAGGGGGACCTCGTAAATCGTCGAGACGTCCTTCGCAGTAACGACCGCCCGCTCCGAGAGATTGCAGAAGAGGGCGATCTTGGCCTTGAGCTCTTTGGGGAGGAGGCGATCGGTGCGGCAGAGGAGCACATCAGGCTGAATCCCGATTTGCAGGAGTTCTTTGACGCTGTGCTGCGTCGGCTTCGATTTGAGCTCGCCGGCGGTGGCGATGTACGGAACTAGGGTAAGGTGGACATACGCCACGTTCCCCCGTCCTACGTCCCCCCTGAACTGCCGGATGGCCTCGAGGAAGGGCAGGCTTTCAATGTCCCCCACGGTCCCGCCCACCTCGACGATGACCACATCGACATCCTTGGCCACCTGGTAGATCGCCCGCTTGATCTCGTCGGTGATGTGGGGGATGACCTGAACCGTTCCCCCAAGGTAATCCCCTCGGCGTTCCTTGGTCACGACGCTGAAGTACACCTGGCCGGTGGTGACGTTATTATCCCTGGTGAGGCGCGCCTCGGTGAACCGCTCGTAATGACCGATGTCCAGGTCCGTCTCCGACCCGTCATCGGTCACGAAGACCTCGCCGTGCTGAAAGGGGTTCATGGTCCCGGGATCCACGTTCAGATAGGGATCAAACTTGAGCAGCGAGACCTTGAGCCCTCTTCCCTCCAGGAGGCATCCGATTGAGGCCGCAGCGAGGCCCTTGCCGAGGGAGGAAAGCACCCCTCCCGTGACGAAGATGAATTTCGTCGCCATCCTCCTTTCCCCCGTGCGATCGACGCCCCTATCGCCCAACGCCGGCCCTACCTTCCTCGCTTCCTCAGTGCCCGCGCGGTGTTCCGTTCACGGTTCACAGTTCACAGACGGACATTCGCCAACCATCATTCGTCAATGGTCAATGGGGGTCCAACGTTCCCTTGACCACCAATCACTAGCCACCAGACACCTCTCACCCCTTCTACGGCCGCCAATCACCAGCCACTACTCACCCGGGGCCTCCTGCCTCTCGGATCCTCGCCGCGACGCGTCGGAGGTCCTCTGGCCGGTCTACCTCTATCGTATCATGAGTGGTTTCGACGACGCGCATAGTGAATCCGTGCTCCAGGGCCCTGAGCTGTTCGAGGCCTTCGGCCACCTCGAGGGGGGTCGGCGGGAGTGCGGCCAGGTGAAGCAGGGAGTCCCGCCGATATCCGTACAGGCCGATGTGCTTGTACCAGCGCGGCTCCGCCGCGCAGTCCGATGACGGGTGGCCGGTGGTAGCTGGTGACTCGTGGTCGGTCATCGGACTTCGGACCTCATCTGTGAACCGTGAACCGTGAACCGTGAACCCGCCCGACGTTGGACGGAGATACGGAATCGGAAGCCGGGAGAAGTAGAGGGCGTTCCCCCGACGGTCCCGCACGACCTTCACGACATCGAGGGCCTCAACGTCGGAGCGCACCTGGATCGCCCGGCAGAGCGTCCCTATCGGCAAGGTGGACTCGGCAAGGAGCGGCTCTACGAGCTGGTCAATCATCTCCGGGACGATCAGGGGCTCATCCCCCTGGATGTTGACCACGATCTCGCCATTGATCATCCGGGCGACCTCCGCGACGCGGTCGGTCCCCGTCGGATGGGTGGCCGCCGTCAGCAGGACCTCGCCACCGAAGGCCTGGACCGCTGCCTCGATGCGCTGATCATCCGTGGCAACAACCAGCCGATCAAGGGTCTTGGCGCCGGCTGCCCGCTCATACACGTGCCGGATCAGGGGCCACCCGAGGAGGTCGGCCAGGGGCTTTCCAGGAAAGCGGCTGGAAGCGTACCGGGCCGGGATTACCCCCACCACCTGCATGGCACCTCCCGGTGGTTGGTGGTTGGTGAACGGTGACTAGTCCAGTTCATGGTTCACTGTTCATGGTTCACAGTAGGAACGTTGAACCTCGCCCGCTGAACTTCTCATTTTCGGCCCTCACTTCTCACTCTTTCACCAACCACTACCACCACTCACCAGCCACTAACCACTGATCACCGTTCACCAGCGGCCAGAACCTCGGCCAACTCGGTGGGCCTCACCGTTGCCGTCCCGACCTTGCCCACGACGACGCCCGCCGCGCGGTTGGCGATCACCGCCCCCTCATAGAGCGAGGCCCCTGCCGCCAGGGCGAGGGTGAGAGTCCCGATCACCGTGTCGCCGGCCCCGGTCACGTCATAGACCTCCTTGGCGACAACCGGAATGTGTGTCACTCGACCACCCCGCTCGCAGAGGCACATTCCCCGCTCCCCTCGGGTGATCAGGAGGCCCTCGACGCCGAGCCGTTCGCAGAGCGCCTGCCCCGCGGCCGCGACATCTTCTTCCTTGCGGATCGGTCGCCCCCAGGCAGCCGCCGCCTCGAGGTGGTTCGGCGTGAGGACGTGCAGGCCGTGGTAGAGGTTGAAATGGTTGACCTTCGGATCCACGGTAATGATCCGGCCAGCCGCCCGGGCAGCCGGAAGGACCCTGGCGAGGAGGGAAGCCGTGATGATCCCCTTTCCGTAGTCTGAGAGGAGCAGGGCATCGACCTCGGCCAGGCGGTCGAGGATATTCCCCACCAGTGCCTCCCCCACCGCGGGCGACATCTCCTCAACGCTCTCTCGGTCGAACCGTACGATGTGCTGGCTCCCTGCCACCACCCGCGTCTTGATGGTCGTCGGCCGGTCCCGATCCACCACGATTCCGCCGGACTTCCCACCCATCGTCTCCAGGTCATGGACCAGCCGCTCACCGGGCGCGTCCCCGCCGACGATCCCGACGAGCTCCGCCTCGCCGCCCAGGGAGCAAATGTTGGCCGCCACGTTGGCGGCCCCACCGAGTCGCGTGCTCTCGGCATGGACCTCGACCACCGGCACCGGCGCCTCGGGGGAAATGCGGGAGACGCTCCCCCAGATGTACTCATCCATCATCACGTCCCCCACGACCAGGACCCGGCGTCCCCGGAGACGACCGAGGATCTCGTGCAGACGGCTCCGCGTCTGACGAACTCCCTTGTGGCTTCCCGATTTGCTCACAGCGTCCGCGCGCTCCCGCAGGTATGTGGTGTCAGTAGCCAGCGGTCAGTTCACAGTTCATGGTAGAAACGTTGAACCTTGAACCTTCCTCACGATTGACCATTGACTATTGACGACTGACCAATGACGATTCACCAGCCACCAATCACCTTTCACCCTTCACGCCTCACCCCTTACCCCTCACGCCTCACCTCTCACATCTAACCCCTCACCCCAAGGACCCGCCGGAAATAGGCTATCGTCTCTTCCAGTCCCTCCCGGGCGGAGACCCGTGGCTCCCACCCGAGGAGACGGCGCGCGCGGCTGATGTCAGGCTGTCGCACCTTGGGATCGTCCTCCGGCAGCGGTCGGAATTCAATGGCACTCGGACTTCCGGTGAGGTCGAGCACCAGGCGGGCGAGATCGAGCACCGATCGTTCCTCTGGGTTTCCAAGATTCACCGGCCCGTGCTCCTCCACCATCAGAAGGCGGATGATTCCTTCCACCATGTCGCCCACGTAGCAGAAGCTGCGGGTCTGGGTCCCATCGCCATGCACCGTAAGCGGCTTCCCCTGGAGGGCCTGGCTGATGAAATTCGAGACCACCCGCCCGTCGTGAATCCGCATCCGAGGGCCGTACGTATTGAAGATCCGGGCGATCCGCGTATTCACCCCGTGGACCCGGTGATAGGCCACCACCATCGCCTCGGCAAAGCGCTTGGCCTCGTCATACACCCCCCGGGGCCCGACGGGATTGACGTGGCCCCAGTAGTCCTCGCCCTGGGGGTGGACCTGGGGGTCCCCGTAGACCTCTGACGTTGAGGCGAGGAGATAGCGGGCCCCCTTCGCCTTGGCCAGGCCGAGGGTCTTGTGGGTTCCGAGGGAGCCCACCTTCAAGGTCTGGATCGGAAAGTTCAGGTAATCGACCGGGCTCGCCGGCGAGGCGAAATGGAGCACCGCATCGAGAGGACCATCAACGAAGAGGTGTTCGGTCACGTCGAGGCGAAGGCACCGGAAGCGCGGATGCCCCCTCAGGTGGGCCAGGTTCTCTGGGTTCCCGCTGATCAGGTTGTCCGCCACGATCACCTCGTGATCCTCCGCGATCAGGCGGTCCGCCAGGTGAGACCCGAGAAAGCCCGCCCCTCCGGTGATCAGTGCCCGCATGGTTCGTTCACGGTTCAGAGTTCATGGTTCATGGTTCACAGTTCACGGCCAGTCACAGGCCATTGACTATTGACCATTCACGAATCACTCGCTGCTACCGTCCAATCCCCACGTACTCGAAGCCACTTGACTCCATTTGTTTCCGGCCAAAGAGGTTTCGCCCATCGACCACGAGGGGTCGCCGCATGGTGCCCTTCAGGCGAGCGAGGTCCAGACTGCGGAATTCATCCCACTCCGTGGCGATGACGAGGGCTTCGGCATCGGCACCGGCCTCGTAAGGATCCCGGGCAAAGGTCACCCCGGTCAGGACGCGAGCCGCGCGCTCCATCGCCTTGGGATCGTAGGCGCGCACCTCGACTCCCTCCGCCTGCAGCCGGCGGATGATCTCGAGAGCCGGAGCGAACCGGACATCATCGGTGTTCGGCTTGAAGGCGAGCCCCAGGATCGCCACCACCTTGCCGCGCAGTACCCACAAGTGGGTCCTGAGCTTCTCGACGACGAGGTCGATCCGCGCGTGATTGATTCGTTCCGCCTCCCGGAGGAGGGTGAGGTCACAGCCAGCCTTCTCTGCGATCCGCACAAAGGCCTGCAGGTCCTTTGGGAAACAGAATCCCCCGAAGCCGATCCCTGCGTCGAGCCAGGCCCGCCCGATCCGTCGATCGAGCCCCATCCCCTCCGCCACCTGCAGCACGTCGGCCCCGACCCGCTCGCAGAGGTCGGCCACCGCGTTGATGAAGGAGATCTTCAAGGCGAGAAAGGAGTTCGAGGCGTGCTTGATCAGCTCAGCACTCGCAATATCGGTAACCAGATAGGGCACCTGGTCGCGCGTGCCGCACCGGGCGTGCACGGGGCACTCGAAGCTGCCCTCCAGGATCGGCCCGTAGATCTCCCGGAGCATCCCCTCTGCCCACGGACCGGACACCCCGACGACGATGCGATCCGGATGGAAGAAATCCTCGACCGCCGAGCCCTCTCGTAAGAACTCTGGGCACGAGGCAACCTCAAAGTCCCCCGACCCCTCCCGGCCGTAGAGGTGTAAGGTCTTCTCGACCCAGGCCCCCGTCCGGACCGGGACCGTGCTCTTCTCAATGATGAGCTTGCGCCCCCGGGCCGTCTCGGCGATTCGACGGGCCACTGCCTCGACGGCACTGAGATCCGCGTCTCCGGTCTCGCTCGAAGGGGTCCCCACGCAGATGAAGATCGCCCGGCCCTGGGCCACACCCTCTGCTAAATCTCCGGTGAAGGTCAGCCGGCTGGCGGCGACATTCTTCCGGACGAGCTCCTCGAGGCTGGGCTCATAGATCGGCATCCCCCCCGAGCAGAGGATCGCCAGCTTTTCGGTGTCAGAGTCCACGGCCACGACACGGTGGCCGATCTCAGCGAGGCAGGCTGCGGTGGTGAGCCCCACATACCCTGTCCCGATGATGCAGAGTTCCATGGATCCCCTTGCATTACGAAACGGCGTTGCTGGCCCGAAACCACCCGAGGTAGGGGCCGATCCCCTCCCGTATACCGACCGGTGGCCAAAATCCAAGCTGCTCACACGCCCTGATCATGTTGATCCAGGTGAAGTGATCGTGCAAAAAAGATGCCGAAGTTCCTATAAATGCAGGGATCATACGTCATCTCCTTCCGACGGTCAACCCGGAACCCTGCGAAGCTACTCGCACCCGCTCATTCCCATGATCGCCGCGTAGCTCTGGAGCGTCCCTCGCGGGACGCTCGCTGCGCAAGGGCCCGCACCTCCTGCGCCCGCTCCTTCGCCGCCACCAGGAGACCACCCGGCCCGTCAACGATGATCAGGTCCCGGAGGCCGATGGTTCCCACCACCCGACCCGCCGCCTGAATGACGCACCCGCGCGTGTCGATCCCGACGTGAGGGCCAACGACCGCGTTGCCGTGCCCATCCAGCGAATGCAGCCGGGTGAGCGCCCCCCAGCTCCCCACATCGTCCCAGGGAAAGGTCACCCGGAGAACCACCACCTCCCGGGAGCGCTCCAGCACGCCATAGTCCACCGAAATGCGGGGGAGTTGAGGGAAAAGCCGCTTCATCCGTCGGCGGCGCCCCCCTACAGTTGAGGCAGCCGCGATGGCTTCCACGTTCTGCCGGAGCCCCGGGACGTAGCGATCACAAGCGTCAAGGAAGGTGCTGCAGCGCCAGAGGAAGATCCCGCTGTTCCAGAGGGCGGAGCCTTCCCGGACCAGCCGGGTGGC
>JBHIAD010000039.1:0-12404 GCA_046758405.1 Methylomirabilales bacterium (SeqCode) | reverse complement strand
GAGCCGCCGGTACTTCTCCTCGTCCGCGTGGGGTTCGTCGCGGGTGTTGATGATCGGACGCTTGGCCATGGTGTCGAGCCCAACCCAGGTTTCAAAGAAATCGGCCCGCTGGGAAATCTGGAACTCGACCGGCTCCCTCCCATTCTCCACCCCCACCTTGCCACTTCCGCAGAAGATCTGTCGGGTGACCAGGAAGGGGGTGAACTCCTCGACAAAGCGTTCAAAGGGAACGTGCCGCGCCACCAGATAATTCTCATGGGAACCGTAGCTGTTGCCCTTCCCGTCGGTGTTATTCTTGTACACGTAGAGCTGCTCACTGGAGAGAAGCAGTCGATTCGCCGCGGCCTGGCTCAACTCCACCAGGCGCTCGCCCGCTTTCTCGTATCGGACAACATCCCGCGCACTCATCACCTCGGGCGACGAGTACTCGGGATGGGCCCCGTCCACGTATAACCGCCCTCCGTTCAACAGGACCTTGTTGATCGCCCGGTTGTCTTGCTGGCTGGGAGGGTGCTCGCGCTCACCGCTCACCTCGAAGCCTCGGGCGTCGAGCAGCGGGTTCTCGCCGGCATAATCCCAGATCGCCTTGACCGCTTGGATCATCTCATAGCTGTTGATCAAGAGGATCGAGCTCCCAACGGGGTCGAAGCCCTGAGGGTTCCTCGTCGAGATTCCGAACTCGGTCTCAATCCCCATGACCTTTTCAACGGCCATACGCCCCTCCAGATCCCTCTGGCCTGCTGTCGGCTAGCCGGTACGGTTGCGGGGCACGGTGGACCCCGACGCCCCACCCGCATCCGAGCACTCTGAGAGCATTATAGCTGAACTGCTCGCATTTTCCATCCGTGAAATTGATAGGGGCCTCCCTCCGATCGACCGTCGTCTGGACGCCCTTCCGAACGCGCCCATCCCGGCACCTCCACCCTCCCCCTGCCGGGAACAACACGCCTCGGCGATCCCAGAATCCCGTACTCCGTCTCTCAGAGAACCCGAAAAAAAGTTGGCCCCCCTCCTCACTTCCCATTATACTGGTGTTGGTCAACTTCGGGAGACAGGGATGGCACTGGCCACGGCGGATCTCCTCCAGTTGTATTACTTCCTCCGTCTCACTCGAGCCCTCGAGGATCGGGTCATCAAGCTCTACCGACAGGGGAAGGTGGTCGGTGGCTGTTACGTCGGAGCGGGCGAGGAGGCCATCGCAGTGGGAAGCGCCTACGCCCTCGGACCCGAGGATGTCGTGGCCCCGACTCACCGGGACCTAGGTGTTTACCTGGTCCGCGGCATCACTCCGAAGGCCTATTTCGCGCAATACCTCGGGCGCCGGACCGGGCTCACCCGCGGGAAGGACGGGAACGTCCACTATGGCGCGCTCGACTTGGGAATCCTGGGCTTCATCAGCCCGATGGCAGCCGGGATCCCCGTTGCGGTCGGAGCTGCCCTTGCCTTTAAGATCCGCCGCAAGCCGCCGATCGCCGTCGCCTACTTCGGGGACGGAGCGACCAGTCGCGGCGACTTCCACGAGGGCGTCAACCTCGCCGCGGTGCTGAAGCTCCCCGTGATCTTCATCTGCCACAACAACCAGTACGCCTACTCGGTTCCCCTTGAGCGCCAAATGGCGGTGCCACATGTGGTCGACCGGGCGGCCGCTTACAACCTCCCCCGCGAGATCGTCGACGGGAACGACGTCGTGGCCGTCTACCAGGCGACCGTCAAGGCCGCCGAGCATGCGCGGAGCGGTGCCGGCCCCTACTTTCTCGAGTGCAAAACGATGCGGATGCGGGGACACGCGGAGCATGACGATGCCTCCTACGTCCCCCCAGACCTGTTGGCGGAGTGGCGACGGAAAGACCCGATCGACCGGTTTCTCAACGTTCTCGAAGCGGCTGGCATCGATGCCACAGATCGGCAGCAGGTGGAGGCGCGCATCGCCCGTGAGGTTGATGAGGCCGTCGCCTTCGCCGAGCAGAGCCCCTGGCCCGAGGGGCTAGAGACGCTCGAGGGGGTCTTTGCGGACTGAAGAGCGTCCGATGTCCACAGTCCGACGTCGGCGGCGAGTGCTGTTCATAGTTCAGCGTTCATGGTTCATGGCCGACCCTGAAACGTTGAACCTCGAACCTTGAACCTCGGTCATCGGACGAGGTAATACGGATGCGCGAGATCACCTACCTGGAGGCAATCCGCGAGGCCCTCTGGGAGGAGATGGACCAAGACGACCGGGTCTTTCTCCTGGGCGAAGATATCGGGGTATACGGCGGGGCATTCAAGATCACGCAGGGGTTTCTCGAGAAGTTCGGGGAAGATCGGGTCATCGACACCCCTCTGGCGGAGTCGGGTTTTGTGGGCGCGGCCATTGGGGCAGCCCTGATGGGGATGCGCCCCGTGGTGGAGGTGCAGTTCGCCGACTTCATCACCTGCGCCTTCGATCAGATCGTCAACATGGCCGCCAAGTACCACTACCGTCTGGGCAACCCCGTCCCCATGGTCATCCGGGCTCCCTTCGGGGGGCGGTTGCATGCAGGTCCCTTTCACTCCACCTGTCCAGAGGCTTGGTTCGTCCATACCGCGGGATTGAAGGTGGTCGCCCCCGCCACTCCCTATGACGTCAAGGGACTACTCAAGGCGAGCATCCGAGACCCGAACCCGGTCATCTTCTGCGAGCACAAGTACCTCTACCGACACGTGAAGGGACCAATCCCCAAGGAGGACTACGTGGTCCCCATCGGGCGCGCCGATGCGAAGCGAACCGGGAAGGACCTGACCGTCGTGACCTACGGGGCGATGGTGCCGCAGAGCCTTCAGGCCGCCGACACGGTGGCCGCTGAGGGGATCGACGTCGAAGTTGTAGACCTGAGGACCCTGGTCCCTCTCGACCGGGAGGCGATCCTCGCATCGGTGGCGAAGACGGGGCGGGCGCTGATCGTCCACGAAGCTCCCGAAGCCTGCGGGGTCGGTGCCGAGGTCGCCGCGCTCATCGCGGAACAGGCGTTCCGCGCCCTCGATGCCCCGGTGCTGCGCCTCACCGCCCCCAACACGCCAGTCCCCTTCAGCCCACCCCTCGAAGATTTCTATCTGCCGAACGCTGATAAGATCGCCGCCAGGCTCAGAGAGCTCGCCGCCTACTAGTGGATGGTTCAGAGTTCATGGTTCATAGCCTACTGTCCAATGCCCAACGTCCAATGTCGTCGGAAGCGGTTGATGGTGCGTGGACCCGCGTCTTGCGCCTCACCCCTCACGCCTCCCCGCACATCCGACCGTGAACCATGAACAATGAACCATTGACGGAGCAAGGATGGCCATCGAAGTGGTGATGCCCCAGATGGGCCAGAGTGTGGCGGAGGGGACGATCCTCACCTGGCTCAAGCGTGAAGGTGAGGTGGTCGAGCGGGACGAGCCCCTCCTCACCATCAGCACGGATAAAGTCGAAGTTGAGATCCCCGCCCCCGCAACCGGTCGCCTCCTCCGGATCCTGGTCCCCGAAGGCGAGACAGTCCCCGTGGGTGCATGCCTGGCTCACCTCCAGACAGAGGGAGCAGCGAGTGGGGTAACCACGGCCGGCGGCGAGGTTCCCCCGCCGGCGCCCCGGTCACGGCAGGTGGACGAGGCAGGCTCGTGGCACTCCCCGGCGGTCCTCGACCTCGCCCGGCGTGAAGGCGTTGACCTGAGCCAGGTCAAAGGAACTGGCCAAGGGGGGCGGATCACCAAGAAGGATGTGCTGGCCTTCGTGGCCACCCGCAAGTCCGAGATCCCGGCCGAACGCCCCCCGAAGGCAACGATCTCTCTCTCGCCCCTTCGCCGCACAATCGCCGCCAATTTGCTCAAGAGCACCCAGACCATCCCGCACGCAACGGGGGCGGTGGAGGTGGACTTGACCCGGCTGGAGGAGTTCCGTCACACCACGAAGGCCCGCGTCGAAGCCGCATCTGGAATCCGGTTGACCGCCCTCCCCTTCATCGCCCGGGCAGCCGTCAAGGCCCTCGGGCAACACTCCCATTTAAACGCGACCTTCGAGGAGGGCCAGATCTGCCCCCGGGCAGGGGTGGACCTGGGGATCGCCGTGGCGATCTCGGACGGCCTGGTCGTCCCGGTCCTGCGCGGCGCCGAGCACAAAAGCCTGCTCGGCCTCGCAGAAGCAATCCAGGACCTCGCCACCCGGGCGCGGCAGAACCGTCTCACCCCGGAGGAGGTCCGGGGAGGGAGCTTCACCCTCAACAACTTGGGAATTTCGGGGCTTCTCTTCGGGACCCCGATCCTCGTCCATCCTCAGGTGGCCATGCTCGGCGTGGGCGCGATCGAGCGCCGGCCGGCCGTCCGGGGGGAAGCGATTGTGATCCGCACCCAGGTCTACCTGTGCCTCACCTTTGATCATCGCGTGGTGGACGGGGTCCTGGCGGGCGAATTCCTCCACACCCTGAAGGGCGACCTCGAGGAGCCCGACCTGGAAGCCCTCGACCGAGAGCTGGCCTCTGCCTAAAAATGCCAGGGCCGGGCAGGTGCCCGGCCCGAGTAACTCGCCGACCCCGGACCCGGGGTCAGTTGCAGGTCCCTCAGCCGCTGGGGGCACAGCCACAGCCCGACCCCATCGAGCCGGAAAACCCTGCGGTGGTCTGCGTACTGAAGGTGGAAAGCCGCTTGGCCACCTGTCGACTCTCGCAGGCCGGGCAGATGACCACTGCGGTGCGGCTGCTCAAGTACCGTTCGAACTCTTTCCCACACGCCTCACACGTGTACTCGAAGATCGGCATCCCACTCCCCTTCCCTCGCCCTGCTTGCCGGCAGGCGCCGCGGATCAGCCGGGACCCCCCTCCGCAGATGACCCTCCCCCCTCGCCTACCGCCTGGCCTCTCGGACCAAGTGCTTCAACTCCGGCAGGATCAGCCGTTCGAGGGCCAGGGTGACCGCTGCCGTCGATCCGGGCAGCGCGAAGATGAGCGTCCGCCGAGCCAGGCCCCCGAGGGCCCGGCTCATGATCGCAGCCGGCCCGACCTCGGCGAAGGACAGGGACCGAAAGATCTCCCCGAACCCGTTAAGCCGTTTGTCCAGGATCGGCGTGAGCGCCTCCACCGTCACATCACGTTGGCCGAGCCCCGTCCCCCCGGTGAGGACCACGCAGGCGATCCGGGACTCCACGAGACTCATCACCTCGTCCTGGATCGCCGGGAGATCGTTCCGCAGCAGCCGGTACCGTGTGACCCGGAATCCCGCGGCGGTCAAGCGCTCCCGGATCGCCTTTCCCGACTCATCATCCGCTTCGCTGCGACTGTCACTGACCGTCAGCACCGCGCACGCGAGCTCGGTCGCCTGGGCAGCGGCTTCCCGGTGGTCCTTGACCCCCACGCACCCTCCTCGCCTCCCCCGGCAACCTCCCCCCTATCCGGCGCCGGGAAGGGTCACCTTCCCCGTCAGGAAGGGATTGTGTGCCCGTTCGGCCCCGATCGTCGTCACCGGGCCATGTCCCGGGTAGACGAGCGTGTCATCCGGAAAGGACAACAGCTTGACGCGGATCGAGCTGAGGAGGGTCTCGAAAGACCCCCCCGCCATGTCGGTGCGACCCACTGATCCCGCAAAGAGCGTATCACCCGCCAGGACGAAACCGGGACCCGCCAAACAAATCCCACCAGGGGTGTGCCCTGGCGTGTGCAAGATCCCGAGCACTCCCGATCCGACCGCGATCTCCTCCCCATCAGCCAGGAGTCGATCCGGGCGCGGCATCTGTGGTAGGTGAAAGCCGAAGTGCAGGGCCTGCTGGTCGGCCCCTTCCATCACTGGAAGGTCCGCCTCGTGGATCAGAAGCGGGGCACCGGTCTTGGCCTTGAAAAAGGCGTTCCCCGCGATGTGGTCGAAGTGACCATGGGTGTTCACAATGGCGACCACGTGGAGTCCCTGCCGATCGATGGTGTCGTAAATCCCCTCGCTCTCGAGCCCTGGGTCCACCAGCACCACCTCCGCCTCGTCCACCACCAGGTAGGCGTTGGTCTCGAGAGGCCCGATGACGAAGCGTTCGACCTTCACCTGCCCCTCCATGGGGACATCCTCCCTCCGCCGCCCGGCGATCCAGTGCCGGTCCAGACCAGTAAGTAAAGTAGAGGGACTCTACCCCTCCGGGCGGGATTCTGTCCACCGTCTCACCACGATCTCCTCCAGCGTCCGAGAGACGGTTAAGTAATCGACACCGGTCATGGCCGAGATCCGCAGAAGCTCCCGCTCCGTGACCTTCCCGTCGCGGGCAACAATGTCCAGCAAGCGCTGCCGAACGGCCTGTTCCGTTCCCTTATCCATCAACCCCCCTCACCTCCGTGGGAGATTCGCACTATCGGTCCTCCTCATGCGGCCACCCCCTTCGTGCGGACCAGGCGCTGGATGAGCTCCGGGACGAGGGCGATCACCCGGTCGATCTCCTCGACTGTGGTATCACGACCCAAAGAGAACCGGAGGCTCCCTTGAATCCGGCGGAGAGGGCAGCCCATTGCCGCCAGCACATGGGAGGGCTGCACGCTCCCGCTACTACATGCGGACCCCATAGAGACCGCCACGCCCTCCATGTCCAGCGCCACGAGTAACGCCTCTCCCGCAACCTGCGGGAAGGCGATATTGGTCACATGGGGCAGCCGGTTACGCGGGTGGCCGTTCACCACCGCCTCCGGGACCGCGGTGAGGAGTCCTGCTTCGAGCCGATCGCGGAGGCTCCGCACCCGTGCCCACACCTCGGGCCCTGGCGCCGCGGCAATGGCGGCCGCGAGGCCGACGATAGCCGGGATGTTCTCGGTGCCCGCCCGGCGACTCCGCTCCTGGTGGCCACCGACGATCAGCGGTGCAAGACGCACGCCCCGCCGGACGTACAGTGCACCGACCCCCTTCGGACCTCCAATCTTGTGGCCCGAGAGCGACAAGAGATCGATGCCCCACTCGTGGACCCGGATGGGATCCTTCCCGAAGGACTGGACGGCATCGGTGTGAAACGGCACCCCACGCTCCCGAAGCGCTGGCCCAATGGTCTCGATAGGGAAGCGCACGCCGGTCTCATTATTCGCGTGCATCAGCGAAACAAGGATGGTCTCGGGGCGGAGGGCCCGCAGGACAGCCTCCGGCTCCAGGCACCCCTGCCCATCCACGGCGATCCGTTCCACGACGAACCCATGCCCCTCGAGGGCGGCACACGCTTCCAAGACCGCCGGATGCTCCACAGAGGAGGTGAGAATGTGACGCCCCCGCTCTCGACGGGCAAAGGCAAGCCCCCACAGGGCCAGGACATCTGCTTCCGTCCCCCCGGATACGAAGACGACCTCCTCTTTGTCCTGGGTCCCGAGGGACTCCGCAACTCGTATCCGAGACTGCTCGACGGCGCGGCGCGCCTCGCGTCCCCACTGATGGGCCGAGCTCGGATTCCCGAATCGATCCCCCAGGTAGGGGGCCATGGCCTCCGCCACCCCGCCGGCCAAGGGCGCCGTGGCACTATGATCGAGGTAGATCCGCATACCCATCCGTCCCGATACTTCGGCAATGCTTCTCATGTAGAAAGGGCCGCCCTCTCGGCGGCCCTTCTGGCTGCTGTGTTTGCACCCTTCATGGCAGGCGCTTACAGGTAGTGACCAACGCGCACGGTTTCAATCCCTTTTTCTGGCGTTGTGGCGCGCGGGATGGGGCGAACCGCCACAATCCGCTCCGACTTGCGCCCGGCGATCTTGGCCCAGTCATCGGGATTCGTCGTGTTGGGGAGATCCTCGTTTTCCTTGAACTCCTCGTGCACCGCCTGCACGAGATCGGCCGCGGTGATCCCCTTGACCCCGGTTCGGATGGCGCGCTTCACGGCCACCTTCTTCGCCCGGGTGCAGATATTCTGGATCATCGCCCCCGACACAAAATCCCTGAAGTAGAGCGTTTCCTTCGCCCCATTCTGGTACGTCACCTCCAGGAAGCGCGTCGCGTCGCTCGCCGCGTACATGGCCTCGACGGCGGCGTTGATCAGGGACTGGATGACCCGCCCCCGATCCTCGTTGGCCTTCTTGACGTCCGCCTCGCTCAGGGGGAGGTCCTCGGTGAGGTACTTGGCGAAGATCTCACGTGACGCCTCCTGATTCGGCCGGTCGATCTTGATCTTCACGTCGAAACGTCCCGGCCGGAGGACTGCGGGGTCAATGAGGTCCTGTCGGTTCGAGGCCCCGATGACGATGACGTTGGCCAGCCCCTCGACCCCATCTAACTCCGCCAAGAATTGGGGCACGATGGTGGCCTCCATATCCGACGAGATCCCCGAACCACGGGTCCGAAAGAGGCTGTCCATCTCGTCGAAAAAGATGACGACCGGCATCCCTTCCCTTGCCTTCTCTCGCGCCCGCTCGAAGATCTCACGAATCTTTCGTTCAGTTTCACCGACGTATTTATTGAGCAGCTCGGGTCCCTTGATGTTTATGAAATACCCGGTAATCGGCTTCCTGGTCTTCGCCGAGAGCTGCTCAGCGAGAGAGTGGGCGACCGCCTTGGCAATCAGGGTTTTCCCGCACCCCGGTGGACCGTACAGGAGGACCCCCTTCGGGGGCTGCAGCTTGTGCTCACGGAAGTAATCAACGTAGAGATAGGGCAGCTCCAGAGCGTCGCGGATCATCTCGATCTGCGGCCCCAGGCCACCGATGTCGTTATAGCTCACCGCGGGCACCTCCTCAAGTAGGAGGTCCCGTGACTCGAATCTCGGGAGGCGCTCGATCAAGTAGCCAGACCGCGCGTCGAAGAGTAGCGGGTCTCCCGGCAGGAAACGCTGTCCCAGGAGCGGACCCGCGAGCTCTGCCACCCGTTCTTCATCAGCATGGAGGGTCACCACTGCCCGGCCCCCGTCCAGGCGTTCCTTGAACCTGACCACCTCACCCTGGATCACATAGTTCTGGACCTCAATAGCGTTCAGCGCCTCATTCAGGACAAGTTCCTGTCCCGGAACCAGCTCCTCCTTTTGAATGGCCGGGTGCACGTTCACCTTCAGCTTGCGTCCACCAGACCAAACCGTCACAGTCCCGTCCTCATTGGTCTGGGCCAAGATGGCGAAGGAGGAGGGTGGCGCCGTGAGCTTGTCAACCTCCTCCCGGAGGGCGCGGATCTGCTCCTTCGCCTGTTTCAAGGCATTAGCGAGGCGATCATTTTGGGCGACCGCCTGATCCAGCTGCTCCCGTGACTGTTGGAGCTTCGCTCGAAGAAATTCGAATTCGCGCGGCGCCTGCTCAAGGCGACGGCGGAGATGATAGATCTCCTCCTCGAGGGCCTTCACCTGCCCCTGCAACCCCTCAACTTCAGAATTAAATTTCTCTTTCTCCCGCATGCCCGACCCCTCTAGTTCGGTTCTGGTTCCGTGAAGTGCGGGTCAGTTGAGGCTCCGGTCACCTCGCCAACACCTGTGCCCTGAGCAATACAGCTCCCGGTGACCCCAGCGCCACCTGGGGTGAAGGGCGGCTACCCCAGCGCCAGCATAGGATGGACAAAAGGGAGATCGGGCGAACCAGAGACTGGTCTTTGATCTCAAGGAAAAAGGACGCATCAAGCCGCAGGAACCTGCATCCCGGCTGCACACCGAGGTGCGGATCACGTTCAGATTCAGACTGCGGTATACTTGGGCTCCAGAGAGCACGGGTCCTCCTCACCCTCCGGGACTTCCCAAAGCTCCTGTCGGTTGCGCAACACCTTACAGAAATTCCGCTTCGGTTTGAACCTCCACTGCAACTCGCGTACCAACATCCTCGGACTTCGTCACACCATTCCGCATGGAAATTACATTTCAAGACTACAACCTTCCCACAACTTGTCAAGCGAAATCTTGGAATTTCTGCACCCCTCTACGCCTCACAAATAGCCGCGAACCAGCCACCAGAGCCAATCCACGTGCAACTATGGTCTGGGGGCAATGAGCTGCATGAATTCATTCCGGGTCTTCGCATCGGTGCGGAAGGCACCCAGCATCGCGCTGGTAACCGCCTGAGAGTTCTGCTGCCCCACACCACGCATCATCATACAGAAGTGATACGCCTCGATAACGACCGCCACGCCGCGGGGCTCAATACAGTCCCGGAGGGTCTCCGCCACCTGCTGCGTGAGGCGTTCCTGGACCTGGAGTCGCCGGCTGAACATTTCGACCAATCGCACGATCTTACTCAACCCCAGGATCTTTCCCGCTGGGAGGTAGGCCACATGACATTTCCCGTAAAACGGCAGCAGATGGTGCTCGCACAGACTGAAGATATCGATGTCCTTCACCAGCACCATTTCGTCGTAGTTCTCGGCGAAGACCGCCCCGTTCAAAACGTCCCGGAGTTCCTTCTGATACCCGCTGGTGAGATACTCCAAAGCCTGCTCGACCCGGAGCGGAGTATCCCGAAGCCCGTCTCGGTGCGGATCTTCTCCGAGTTCCTTGAGAAGGTCCCGGACGAGGCTGGACACCCTCCCTCCCTCGTGTCTCTTCGGGCCGTTCGGCCGGGGCCTGTAACCCGCTTCGGATTCACGTGTGTTTCCCATGTCATCCCCTGTATGCAATCGGCTCAGGCGCTCCGTCCGCGAACCATGCCCGCTGTTGCGGGACCAGACAGCTATCTTGCTTATTGTCACTGAGACAGGGGCCCCTGTCAACTCACGGGGTGGCTCGAAGGGAGAAGGGCACCACCGCGACCACCCCAACGGTCAACCGCCGTGGCTCTTAAATGGGATCGCTCCCCGAGCGGGAAGATCGTTTAGGCCGGCGAGATGGCTTCGGCATAGCCCGGTTCTTCGCTGCCTGCCCCCGCCGACCCCTGTCGAGGGGCGGGGCTGGGACTGGCCGCCAGTCCTGCTGGAAGATCGCCTGGTAGACATCCCCCTGGCTCACAATCCCTACCAGTCGCTTTCCCTCGACGATCGGGATCCGTCGGATGCGCTTCACCGCCATGATGGAGGCGAGCCGGAGCGGATCGGTGTCGGGGCCAGCGGTAATGACATTGCGGACCATGACATCGGCCACCTTGATCCGGCGGATGTCACGGATCCCTCCCGGGTGGCCAACCACCGCACGTTCCCCTCGAAGGGAAGGGCTGAGACGGTTCGGATGCATGGCCTCCAGCACGTCGCGCTCGGACACCAGGCCCACAAGGCACCCCTGCGCATCCACCACCGGAACGCCGCTGATACGATGGACGCAGATCAGCTCCACCACTCTCGTCAAGCCGTCTGACGGAGTGACACTATGAATCTCACGACTCATAATATCCGCAGCACGCACCCGGTCCCCCCAGCACTGGCGCCCATTTGACAACATTCATAATATGCGGTTATGCTGAGATGCAAATTCATTCTTTTTATGACACACCCAACCTTTATTCATGGAAGGTGTCGATGACGCTGCAACAGCTTCGATCGTTCCTGACTGTGGAAAAATACGGGAGTTTCTCTCGCGCCTCTCGCGAGCTGAACCTCACGCAGCCCTGTATCTCGAAACAGATCAAGGCCCTTGAAGAAGATGTGGGCAGCCAACTCTTTTACCGCTTGGGTCGGTCGGTGCAGTTGACCGAGTCTGGCGAGATCCTCCACCGCTACGCCCAGCACGTCTTCCAATCCATCGAGGACGCGCAGGAGGCGGTGGACGATCTGCGCGGGCTTCACCGAGGCCATCTCCACATCAGCGCGGCCAGTACCATGGGGATCTACACGCTCCCCCAGGCCCTCGGGGAGTTCAAACAACTGCACCCCGGCGTCGAGATTGCCCTGGATGTCACCAACAAAGGGCGGGTCCTGCGCCAGATCCTGGACCACGAAGCCGACCTTGGCTTTGTGGGTCCTCCCGTCAGGTCCTCGAAGCTGAAGCGGGAGCCGTACCAGGCCGACGAACTCTTCCTCATCGTCTCGCCAAGCCACCGATTTGCCCACGACGATCGGGTTTCGATCTACGACCTGACCGAGGAGACCTTCATTGTCCGGGAACCCGGGTCGGGGACACGGGAGATCCTTGACGAGGAACTCACACGGCTCCATGTGCGGCTTGCCCGAGCCATGGAGCTGCCGAGCACCGAGGCGATCAAGCGCGCGGTCGCCGCCAACTTGGGGATCGCGGTCGTCTCGAAGTATGCCATTACACTCGAGATCATGACGGGGCGCCTCTGCGCCCTTGAGGTCAAGGAACTCAATCTCCGTCGACAGCTCTACGTCATATACCACGAGGACCGGCCGCTGAAACGGGTTGCCCAACAGTTTCTCACCCTCGTCCGCCAGACGGCCCCCGCCGTCGAGGGGGTCGTACCGGGTCAAGGCGTCACGACCTCCCCGTGAAGTCCTGACCGGTCCTTCGCTCTGAACCTCCTGGGAAAAATGAAGGGCCACGGCCAGAGCCGTGGCCCCTGAAACAGTGCTGGAGCGGGAGACGGGGATCGAACCCGCGACGTCCAGCTTGGGAAGCTGGCATTCTA
>JBHIAD010000038.1:0-12411 GCA_046758405.1 Methylomirabilales bacterium (SeqCode) | reverse complement strand
GGCGCGACCGTCCGCGGCAAGCTCGACTTCGTCGCGAAGGCGCAGGACCTCGTGCAGGGCGAGCCCTACCAGCTCACGCTCTACCACTTGACGTGGGAGCTCAAGGAGCTGACCGGCAGCCGCTCGCACAACGTCCCATCCCGCGTGACCGCAGTCCAGCGATCGTCCAGGACCATGACCTCGGGGCCCCCCGCGTTGACCATTGGTTCAATCGCCAGGGTCATCCCCGGCTTCAGCACCACCCCACACCCTGGGGCACCGAAGTTCGGCACCTGCGGCTCTTCGTGGAGTGTCTTCCCGATCCCATGGCCCACAAAGGTCCGGACGACCGAATAGCCCGCCTGCTCCACACACTCCTGAATTGTATGGGAGATATCCCCCACGCGGTTTCCCGGTTGCACAACGGCGATTCCTCGCTCGAGGGCTTCTTCGGTAACCTGAAGCAGACGAAACACATCCGGTGACACCTCGCCGACGGGGACAGTGACTGCCCCATCCCCGTAATATCCGTCGACGACGGCCCCCAGGTCCAAGCTGACGATGTCCCCTGATTCGAGCCGGCGCTCCGACGGGAGTCCATGCACGACTTCCTCATTGACCGACGTACAGAGCGAATAAGGATAATCACGGTACCCCTTAAAAGCCGGACTGGCCCCCTGGGCGCGAATGGCCTCTTCAGCTGCCCAGTCAAGCTCGCGCGTGGTGACTCCCGGCCGGACCATCTCCCTCAGCCGGCTGAGGGCGGCTGACACGATCTGACACGCTCGCCGGATCAATTCAATCTCCCAGGCCGCCTTGTATTCAATCGGACTTTTGAGCGGCAACTTGACGGCTTCGCCCCTCGATGACCCTACAGATCCGCTCACAGATTTCTCCAATCTCCCCGACCCCGTCAACCACCTCGAGCAGACCGCGCTCGCGATAGTACCCAACCAATGGCTCCGTTCGCTCTCGGTAGACGCGGAGCCGCTCCCGGACCGTTTCTTCCCGGTCATCCTCCCGCTGGATCAGTGGACCCCCGCAGCTGTCACAGACACCCGCCTCCCGGGGCAGCCGATACCGGGTGTGGTATCCCAGACCGCAGCGCTCGCAGACGCGCCGCCCCGACAGTCGCCGCACGAGCTCCTCCCCCGGAACCTCAATGCTGACCACACAATCGAGGTCTGCGCCGAGCACCTGTAGACTCTCCGCCAGGGCCTCGGCCTGGGCGACCGTCCGCGGGAACCCATCCAGGAGGTATCCGCCTGCGGCGTCTGGCTCCCGCAGGCGATCCCGAATGATCCCGATGACCACTTCGTCAGGGACCAAGACCCCGCGGTGCATGTAGCCCTCGACACGCTTCCCGAGTTCCGTCCCGGCGGCCACGGCCGCCCGCAGGATGTCCCCTGTGGCAACCTGGGGGATTCCGTAGCGCTCTACAATCTGCGTGGCCTGCGTGCCCTTCCCAGCGCCGGGAGGGCCGAGCAAGATCAGTCGCATTGACCGAGCCCTCCCCATCTCATAGGCGCCCGCGCACCTTGCTCCGCTTCAGGAACCCCTCGTAATGACGCATGAGCAGGTGCGATTCGATCTGCTGAACGGTATCCAAGGCCACCCCAACCACGATTAATAGAGAGGTCCCCCCGAAAAAGAAGGGAACATTCACCCCGACGATCAACACCTCTGGCAGGATGGAGATCAAGGCCAGATAGATGGCCCCCACCAGGGTAATCCGATCAAGGACTTTTTCAATGAACTCGGCCGTCTTCGCCCCAGGCCGGATGCCAGGGACAAATCCCCCGTACTTCTTCAAGTTCTCCGCCACATCGGCTGGATTGAAGATGATGGCGGTATAGAAATAGGTAAAGAAAATGATGCTAAACCCGTACAGGAGGAAATACAATGCCTGCCCCGGTGCCATCACCTGTGCGATCACCTGCACCCACTCCACCTGGATGAACTGCGCGATCGTCGCCGGAAGCACGACGACTGACGCGGCGAAGATCACGGGGATCACCCCCGCCGTGTTCACCCGCAGCGGGATATGCGTGCTCTGCCCCCCAACCATGTGGCGGCCGACGATTCGCTTGGCGTACTGGACGGGGATCTTCCGATGACCGAGGGTCATGACAATGACCCCCGCCACCACCACGACCATCAGCACCAGGAGGAACAGGAACACGTACGCCTTCATTTCGCCTGTCCGGAGGAGCTGCAATGAACTGACGATCGCCGCCGGCAACCGCACAATGATCCCGGCAAAGATCAACAGCGAAATCCCGTTGCCGATCCCCCGCTCGGAGATCTGCTCCCCCAGCCACATGAGAAAGATCGTCCCGGTCACCAGGGTGACCGTCACCATGAGGCGGAAGCCCCACCCGGGATAGGGGACAACGAGTCGGCCATCCACGCTCTGGTTTTCCAGCCCGATGGCAATGCCAAAGCCTTGTAGCGTAGCCAGCAGGACCGTCCCATACCGTGTGTATTGGGTGATCTTCTTTCGGCCCTGCTCCCCCTCCTTCTGCAGCCGTTCGAGTGTGGGGATGACGACCGCTAAGAGTTGCAGGATAATCGAGGCGCTGATGTACGGCATGATCCCCAGCGCAAAGACGCTGAGCCGGCGGAGGGCTCCCCCCGAGAAGAGGTCGAAGAACCCAAAGAGGGTGCCGGCCGCCGTTGTGAACAGTGCCGATAACGCCTCCGCATCAATGCCGGGGGTCGGGATGTGCGCCCCGACCCGATAGACGATCAGGATGAAGGCAGTCAGAAAGATCCGCTTCCTGAGTTCAGGGACCTTAAAGATATTGGGGATCTCAGGACTCATTCATCGATGGCCTCTGCCGCCCCCCCTGCCGCGAGAATCTTTGCCCGCGCCGCCGATGAGAATCGATGGGCCGTCACCCGCAGCGGTTTGCTGAGCTCCCCGTCGCCCAGGACCTTCACCCGAACCGGTGATCGTCGAACAAGCCCTCGCTCGACCAATACGGCGGGCGTCACCTCGCTCCCGGCCTCGAACATCTCAAGGTCGTGGAGATTCACGATCGCGTAAGGTGTGCGGAAGATGTTGGTGAACCCACGCTTGGGGAGGCGCCGACTCAGGGGCATCTGCCCCCCCTCGAACCACGTTGGCACCTTCCCACCCGCCCGGGACAGCTGTCCCTTTTCACCCCGCCCAGCTGTCTTCCCCAATCCCGACCCAGCCCCGCGGCCCACGCGCTTCCGGCGGTGCCGGGATCGGAGAGCGGGTTTCAGCTCATGGAGCCTCACGCCGGTCTCTCCCTCGGCCGCCGAGGCCTCCCTGCCGGACTCGTCGCTGCCACGGTCACGAGATGGGAAACCTTCTGCACCATCCCACGAACCTCCGGGGTGTCTGGTCGCTCAACCGTCTGGCCGATCTTCCGGAGACCCAGACCCTTGAGCACGAGTCGCTGGCGTACCCACCGGCCATGGAGGGACCGGCGGAGCGTGATGTGGAGGGTGCTCCCCTCAGCCACTGACCGCCTCCCGAGGCGACTTCGCCGTGCTCTGCCGCAGTATCCCAACCGACTCCGCCGATCTCAGCTGCTGTAACCCCGCCATGGTGGCCTTCGCGACATTGTGCGGGTTACTCGTCCCCAGCGACTTGGCGAGGACATTCTGAACACCCGCAACCTCAAAAATGGCTCGGGCGGCGCCTCCGGCCACAATCCCAGTTCCTTCAGCCGCCGGCTTCATCAACACCTGCCCCGCCCCAAAGATCCCCAGGACCTCGTGCGGGATCGTGGTCCCCCGAAGCGGTACCGCGATGAGGGCCTTCTTCGCTCCCTCAATGCCCTTCCGGATCGCCTCCGGAACCTCGTGGGCTTTACCGAGCCCAAGGCCCACATGGCCACTGCGGTCCCCAACCACGACGAGGGCGCTGAAACTGAAACGCCGACCTCCCTTGACCACCTTCGCCACCCGGTTCACGTGGATGACTCGCTCACTTAAGTTCAGCGCACTGGGATCGATTCGACGCAACATGGCCTCCCCGCCCTCAGAACTCCAGGCCCTTCTCCCGAGCCCCGCTGGCCAGTGCCCGGATGCGACCGTGAAAGGGGTATCCTCCGCGATCAAACACCACCCTCCGAATCTGAGCCTGTTGTGCCTTTTCCGCTAAAATTTCCCCGACGACCTTGGCGGCATCGGTCTTGGCGCCTTTGGCGAAGCGGCTACGGAATTCGGCCGAGAGGGTCGAGGCGGCCGCGATCGTGTGCCCCTCCAGATCATTCACGATCTGGGCGTACATGTGTCTGGCGCTCTTGAAGACCGTGAGCCGCGGCCGCTCAGGCAGTCCGAACACCTTCCTCCGGACCCGCCGATGACGTTTCGCCCGCTCCTCTCGTTTCCGACGCCAATCGATGATACTCACGCCCTTGCCCCTGTCTTACCGGCCTTCTTCCGGACCCACTCACCCGCGTACCGGACCCCCTTACCCTTATACGGTTCTGGCGGCCGGAGCGATCGGATCTTCGCCGCCACAGCCCCAACTCGCTGCTTATCAATCCCCCCCACGGTGATCGTCGTCTGGCTCTCCATCTCGATTTTGACATCTGCCGGAATCGCATACACGACCGGCTGCGAATACCCAAGGGCCAGGACGAGCGTTTTCCCCTGCACCTGCGCTCGATACCCGACGCCGACGAGCTCCAACTTCCTTTGGAAACCAGCCGTGACCCCTCGAACCATATTGGCCACCAGTGCCCGGGTCAGGCCATGGAGTGCTCGGTGCGCCTTTTGGTTGGTCGGTCGGTCGCAGTGGATACGACCGTCGACAACCCGAAGGGTGATGGGCTGGGGAATCTCGAGGGTGAGCGTCCCCCGCGGCCCCTCGACATGCACCTGTCGGCCGTCAACCTGAACCGTGACCCGATCAGGAATTGGGACAGGGGCGCGACCGATACGTGACATCACAGCTCCCAAAGACGTTCATGGTTCATAGTTCATGGTTCATAGTATTACCGAATTATTCGCTCCATGAACTATGAACCCTAAACCATGAACTCGTTCTACCAGACATAACAGAGCACTTCACCCCCGATTGCCTCGGCCCGCGCTTCCCGATCGGTCATGATTCCCCTCGAGGTCGAAAGGACCGCCGTTCCAATCCCAGACATCACCCGGGGGATCTTCGCCGCACCCGCATACACCTTCAGTCCCGGACGGCTCACTCGGGTGATCCCGCGGATGACCCGCTCATTCTGGGGCCCGAACTTCAGGTAGATGCGGAGGACTCCTTGCTTTGAGTCCTCCATGACCTCAAAGTTCCTGATAAATCCCTCGTCCCTCAGGATCCGGGCGATCTCCACTTTCACCTTGGACCTGGGGATGTCCACCTTGTCATGCCCGGCCTGGTTGGCGTTCCTGAGACGGGTCAACATATCCGCGATGGGATCAGTCAGCACTCAGCCACCTCGTTCAGGGTTCACGGTTCACAGTTCATGGAAAAATCGTCACGAATCATTCAGTGTGGGCCGCGACCCATGGACTCTCCACTATGAACCATGAACCGTCGTTACCAGCTCGCCTTTATCACCCCCGGAATCTGCCCCTTCAGAGCCAAATCCCGGAAACAGATCCGACACATCTCGAACTTCCGCAGGTATCCCCGCGGACGCCCGCACAGCCGGCAACGGTGATATCCACGGACCCTGAACCTTGGCGCACGTTGCGACTTGACGATCAGCGATCTCTTGGCCACAACCCCTCCCTACGTGCGGAACGGAAACCCCATCAACTCGAGCAAGGCCCGGGCTTCCTCATCTCGCTTCGCCGTCGTCTGGATGCAGATGTCCATCCCTCGGACCATGTCCACCGCGTCATATTTGATCTCAGGGAAGATCAGCTGTTCCTTGATGCCGAGGGCGTAGTTTCCCCGCCCGTCGAAGGACTTGGCCAGAATTCCCTTGAAATCGCGAATCCGTGGCAAGGCAACGTTCAGAAAGCGGTCCAGGAACTCAAACATCCGATCCCCTCTGAGCGTCACCTTACAGCCGATCGGCATCCCGGCGCGCAACTTAAAGTTCGCCTCAGACCGGCGGGCGCGGGTGATGACCGGCTTTTGCCCGGTGATCGCCTTGAGCTCCTCGACGGCCCCGTCGAGGACCTTCACGTTTCCCACCGCCTCCCCGAGACCCATGTTGAGCACCACCTTCACAGGCCGGGGGACCTGAAAAGGGTTTCGATACCCAAATCGTTTCATCAGCACCGCTCTGATTTCCTGGCGGTACCGCCCTTTGAGGCGGGGAGGGGTCTTGGGGCCCGCCGGTCGTTTCGCCCCCACGGCTTGCTCGTCCGGCGCCCCCTTGCCCGATTTCGCCGGCGTTGTCTTTTTAGCCCGCTCCGCCACCGTCCCCGTCCTAATCGATCGATTCGCCGCACTTCTTGCAGACACGGACCTTCCGTCCGTCGGCAAGGAAGCTATGGCTCATTCGGACCGGCCGGTCACACTTGCCGCAGACCACCATGATGTTCGAGACGGGGAGGGGGGCCTCCTTCTCCAGCACCCCACCCTGTTGGCCTGGCTTGCTTGGCCGGGTGTGCCGCTTGACCACATTGATCCGCTCGACGATGACGCGTCCGGTCTTCGGGATCACCCTGATGACCTTCCCCCGCTTCCCTCGATCCTTGCCGGCAATCACGGCCACATGATCATTCTTGCGGACTGGAAGCCCGTGCCGCAGCACCATAGCTCTGACCTCACTCACACCACTTCGGGGGCCAGGGACACGATCTTCGTGAATTGACGCTCCCGCAACTCTCTGGCTACGGGGCCAAAGATCCGCGTCCCAACCGGATTATTTTGCTCGTTAATGAGCACTGCCGCATTCCGGTCAAATTTGATGTAGCTGCCGTCGGGCCGACGTAGCTCCTTGGCAGTCCGCACGACTACCGCTTTGACGACAGCCCCCTTCTTGACAGTTCCCTCCGGCACCGCCTCCTTCACGTTGGCCACAATGATATCACCGATGCGGGCATACCGTCGCGCCGATCCTCCCAGCACCTTGATGCACGAGATCCGTTTGGCTCCCGAGTTGTCCGCAACGTCCAATATGGTCCTGAGCTGTACCATGACGCTCGCGCCACCCCTGCTCGCCGCTAACCCCCTTGAGGGCGTTTCGGATCAGACGGCGCGTTGGAGAACCTCCACGACCAGCCAGCGCTTGCCTCGACTCAGGGGGCGCGTCTCCATGACCCGAACGCGATCGCCGATTCGACACTCGTTCTTCTCGTCGTGCGCCTTGACATTCGTTTGGCGCCCAATCTGCTTGTTGTACGTCGGATGCTTGAACAACCGCGAGATGGACACGACCACGGTCTTCTGCATCCGATCGCTCACCACAGTTCCCACCAAAATTTTGCGGTGCCCTCCTTCGCGTGCCACCGTTACGTCTCCTGCTCCGGGGATGAACTCGGCCCCCCTTCGAGAGTCCGCTCCCGCAAGAGGGTTGCGATCCGGGCAATGTCCCGTCGGTGCTGACGGATCCCCGTGGGATTCTCGAGTTGAGAGACCGCCGCCCGCATTTTGAGGCGGAACAGACCCTCTTCCAGGTCCAACTGCTTCTGACGCAACTCCTCAGTACTGAGCTCTCGGAGTTCTTTGGCACCCATAGAGCGTTCCTCTCGTTATCCCTTGGATCGCATGACGAACCTCGTGGCGAGGGGCAGCTTATTGGCGGCGAGCCGCATAGCCGCGCGCGCTTCGGTCGCGGTCACCCCTTCCATCTCAAAGAGGATCCGACCGGGCTTGACCACTGCCACCCACCCCTCGACACTCCCCTTTCCCTTCCCCATGCGGGTCTCCGCTGGCTTGGCCGTGACCGGTTTGTCAGGGAAGACACGGATCCAGACCTTGCCACCGCGCTTGATGTACCGGGTGATGGCGCGGCGGCCGGCCTCGATCTGGCGGTTCGTCAGCCAGCATGGCTCCATCGCCTTCAGCCCATACTCGCCAAAAGCCAGCACGGTACCGCCCTTGGCGGGGCCCCGCATACGGCCCCGCATCTGCTTTCGGTACTTGGTGCGCTTCGGCATCAACATGAAACGATACTCCTACTGGGAGTCCGTCGGCCTCCGACTGCGACGGCGCACGCGACCGCCAGGCACCTCCGGCTCACTCCGTCCTTCCGAGGTTGCCAGGGTTTCGGGGAGAACCTCCCCATGAAAGATCCAGGCTTTGACGCCGATCAGCCCATAGGTAGTCCGCGCATCTGCCAACCCGAAGTCCACATCCGCACGGAGGGTATGGAGCGGCACACGCCCCTCCCGGTACCACTCGGTCCGGGCGATCTCCGATCCAGCAAGGCGCCCCGACACCATGATCTTGACCCCCTGGGCACCGAGGCGCAAAGCGGATTGGACGGCCTTCTTCATCGCCCGCCGGAAGGCCACGCGCCGGACGAGCTGCGACGCGACGCTCTCAGCCAAGAGCTGGGCGTCGGTCTCCGCCTTGCGAACTTCGTGGATGTCGAGCTGGATCTCCTTATCGGTCCTCGCGGCGACTTCCTGCCGGAGCTTCTCGACCTCGGACCCCTTTTTCCCGATGATGATGCCGGGGCGAGCAGCAAAGATGAGGATCCGAATCTGGTTCGCCTTCCGCTCGATCTCGACCTGTGAGACCCCAGCGTGGTACAGTTTCTCTTTGATATACCGCCGGATCCTGATGTCTTCGTGGAGCTGGTCTGCATAGCGCTTCGTCGCAAACCACCTGGATCTCCACGGCTTGATGAAGCCGAGACGGAACCCCACGGGGTGGACCTTCTGTCCCACCGGTAACTCCTCTCCTCAAAAGGGCCTAGCGGGCCGCACGTTCCTCCAACACAATCGTAATATGACTCGTCCGCTTCTTGATCGGCGTCGCCCGTCCCATCGCACGGGGCCGGAACCGTTTCCAGCGAGGCCCCTCGTCCACCACAGCAGTTTTCACAAAGAGTCGATCCACGTCCCGAACGCCGTGATTATGCTGGGCGTTTGCCAAAGCCGACTGCAGGACCTTTTCAATGAGCTGCGCCGACCGCTTCGGCGCGAAGCGCAGGATCGTGAGGGCCGCATTGATATCCTGCCCCCGGATCATGTCAACCACGAGCCGGGCTTTCCTCGGCGGCACCCGGAGGAACTTAGCCATGGCACGTGCTTCCATCTCCTCTCCTGCTGCTACTTCAAGGCTGTGGCCTTCGCGGTGTGGGCGCTGTGCCCTCGGAAGGCCCGAGTCGGTGCGAACTCTCCCAGCTGATGGCCGACCATGTTTTCCGTCACATAGATTGGGATAAACTTCTTGCCGTTATGGACTGCGATCGTGTGTCCAACGAACTCAGGGGTGATCGTTGAACGCCGGGACCACGTCTTGAGGACCTTATGCTCCAGAGTCTGGTTCAACTCCTCGATGCGTTTCATCAACTTCGGCTCGACGTAGGGTCCCTTCTTGAGTGAACGTCCCATGACTCGTTATCCCCGCTTCGTCTTGCGCCGCATGACGATCTCGCGATCGGACCGACGATGCTTTCGCCGAGTCTTGTAACCCCTCGTTGGTTTCCCCCACGGAGTACACGGATGGCGCCCTCCAGCACTCTTCCCTTCCCCGCCTCCGAGCGGATGGTCATGAGGGTTCATGGCTACACCCCGGACCTTCGGCCGGATCCCGAGCCACCGCGACCGGCCAGCCTTCCCGAGGCTCACGTTCTCGTGGTCCAGATTCCCCACCTGCCCGAGGGTGGCCATGCAGTCGACGTGGACTTTTCGGACCTCACCCGAAGGGAGTTTGAGCAGGGCCCGCTCTCCTTCCTTCGCGACAAACTGAGCGCCTGTTCCAGCACTGCGACACAGCTGACCACCACGGCCCTGCTTGAGCTCGATGTTGTGGACGATGCTCCCCACAGGGATTTGCCGGAGCGGCAGGGCGTGGCCAGTCCTCACGTCCGCCTGAGGCCCTGACATCACCCGATCCCCGACCGTCAGTCCGTTGGGGGCCAGAATGTATCGCTTCTCCCCATCCTCGTAATGCAGCAGAGCGATTCGTGCGGAGCGGTTCGGGTCATACTCGATCGCGGCGACGGTGGCGGAAATTCCCACCTTCTCCCGTCGGAAGTCGAGGGTCCGGTAGCGCCGCCTGTGCCCACCTCCTCGATGGCGACTCGTAAGGCGGCCACCACGATTCCGCCCCCCGGTCTTGTGCAGGGGCTCCACCAGCGATTTCTCCGGCCTCGGCCGTGTCACGTCACCGAACGCATTCACGGACTGGAATCGGTGGCCCGGCGATGTCGGTTTATAGCTTCGGATCCCCATCCCTCAGCTCCTGCTCCAGATCCGGGCGACCACATCCTCTTCCCTCTGCGGTCCGCTGGAGCCCTACTCTCCCTCCGTGACCATCTATCCTTTCAGCCTAAGCGCTCTCAAAGAACTCGATCGCATCCCCCACCTTCAGGGTCACAATCGCCTTCTTCCACGCCGGGGTGCGCCCCATAAAACGCCCGAGCCTCTTGACCTTGCCCTTCATGGTGACGGTGTGCACCCGAACCACCCTCACGTTGAACATGGTCTCAACCGCGTGCTTGATCTCCAACTTGTTTGCTGTTCGATCCACCTCGAAGAGATACTTGTTCTGCTCCTTCAGGAAGGTCCCCCGCTCAGTGATCACCGGACGACGGACGATGCGATAGGGGGTCCTCAGCATGCTTGCAAGGCCTCTGTCACCCTCCCACAGGCCTCACGGGTCATGATAACGGCATCGGCCTGTAAGAGGTCATAGACGTTGACGCCACTCGCGGGCAGCACCGTAACCCGAGGCAGGTTTCGGGCAGACTTGACCAGCACCGTGTCAAGGGCGTGCACCACGATGAGGATCTTCCCCTTCACACCCAGACTCTCGAGGATGGCTTGTAGTCCCTTTGTGCTGGGTCGGTCGAGGAGCAAGTCCTCCAGGAGGAGCATTTCTCCTCGAGACACTTTGGCAGTCAAGGCGCTCCGCAGTCCAACCCGGCGCATTGCGTGCGGCAGATGAAAGCCGTAGTGGCGAGGCTTCGGGCCGAAGACGATGCCTCCGTGACGCCAGATCGGTGAACGGATCGACCCGACGCGGGCCCGGCCGGTGTGTTTCTGCCTCCAGGGCTTTTTCCCGCCGCCGCGAACCTCGCTCCGTCCCTTGGTTGACGCCGTTCCCTGGCGACGCCTGTTCCGCTGCCAGCGAACCATCTGGTGCAGAATCGGCCCGTGGACCTTCACCCCGAAGACCTCATCGGGCAGGGCCACCTGATCAACCTTTTCCTTTGCCACGTTGAGGACGTCCAAGACCCGAGGCATCACCAACCTCACCTGGCCTTTCGAACTTCAAGCAGGCCACCTGGTGGTCCGGGAAGCGCCCCTCGAATCACAAGGAGATTCCGCTCCGCGTCCACCTTGATCACCGAGAGGCCACCAACCGTGACCCGTTCCGCTCCCATGCGCCCAGGCATGTGATGCCCCTTGAACACCCGAGAGGGAAAGGAGGAGGCCCCAATCGACCCGGGGGCGCGATGGAACATCGAGCCATGACTCGCGGCGCCCCCGCGGTAGTTCCATCGCCGGACCCCTCCCTGGAAGCCCTTGCCCTTGGATTCCCCCGACACCACCACGTGGTCACCCTCGTGGAAGAGCTCAACCGTAAGCACCTGACCGACCTCGTACTCCGCGACGGAGGGAAGACGCATCTCCCTGAGGTACCGGGTCGGGGCGACCTTTCCCTTCGCGAAATGGCCCGCGAGCGGCTTGCTGACCCGCGCGGCCTTCGCGGGCACGAACCCGAGCTGGATTGCCTCATACCCATCGCGGTCCGCACGCTTTTTCTGGACCACCGCACACGGGCCGGCCTCCACAACGGTGACGGGGACGACGTGGCCAGCCTGATCGTATGCCTGCGTCATGCCAACCTTGCGCCCCAGTAACCCAATCCCCATTCGCATGGTTTCGGCCCCACCAGCCCCACTCCCCCACCTTCCACCGGCGACCCCTCCCAGCGGGGGTCCCGGAGTGAGGAACGGCTATACTTTGATCTCAACGTCCACCCCAGCCGGCAGATCCAGTCGCATGAGAGCGTCAACCGTCTGCGGCGTGGGCTCCAGGATATCCAAGAGGCGGATGTGTGTCCGGATCTCAAACTGCTCGCGCGACTTCTTGTCCACATGGGGGGACCGCAGGACCGTATACCGGTTAATCCGCGTGGGCAGAGGAATCGGACCGGCGACCCGCGCGCCAGTGCGCTGCGCCGTGCTGACGATCTCCTTGGCGGACCGATCCAGGATGCGGTGATCGTAGGCCTTCAGCCGTATCCGAATCCGTTGAGTCTCCATCTACGAACCCAGCCTCCGGTTCCTCAGCTCGTCCTACTCGCCCTACCCCAGCACCTCGCTCACCACCCCGGCCCCCACCGTGCGGCCCCCCTCC
>JBHIAD010000037.1:0-12875 GCA_046758405.1 Methylomirabilales bacterium (SeqCode) | reverse complement strand
GGATATCCCCGGCCCGGATGATCCGGTCGCTCTCGTCCCGCGGGTTGGGCCACGCAAACGGACCCGAGGTCACGAACACGCCCGAGTAAATGCGGGCGCCGAGATCGTAGGCCGTCTTGTGGGCGATCCCGCAGAGCTCGCTTTCTTTGATGCCGGGGCGGATCGCTCGGCCGACGACGCCGAACATGGCGTCAGAGATGGTCGCGGCCGTGCGCTGGCATTCGATCTCGTCCCGGTTCTTAATCCGACGGGCCTCCAGCATCGCGGCCGCTCCGTCTGGGCTCACCTTGAGCCCCGCCCGCTGGAATTCTGCCACCAGGCCTGCGTCCCACGTGTCGAGGGCCAGGGTTTCCGTCTGGACACCGGCTTGCTTGAGGTCATCGAGGATCTGCTGAACGAATTTCTTCTGTTGCTGCTCGTGACCTGCCGGGCCCATGACGCGTCCGATCCACCCCGCCCCCGTGATGGCCACCTTGACCTTGTGAAGCCACGGGGCCGTCTGCCTCGCGTGATAGCCGATCTCGCCCTGCTCGTACAGGATCGGGCTGTCTTTCGTAGCCGGGAACAGCGCGTAGCGGAGCCCCGAAGCCGGCGTGGTCCAGTACGGGTTCCAGGTGGCGGTCATATAGCGCATGTTCCATTCGTTGACGGCGAGGATGGCGCCCAGCTTCATCTTCTGCATCTGCTGCTTGACGCGGCCCATGCGGTACCGCCGCATGCGGTCCATGTTGATGCGCTCTTCCCAGTCCACCGACTGGGTGCCATAGGGCACCCGGCCCTCGTAGTCCTCGAGGACAGGCCATTCAAATGAGAGACTCGGATCGTCTGGCTTTGTCATGCGTTGCCCCCTTTGTCGCATCGGTTGCATGAGTGAGGAGCTGCTCACCGTTCACCGCCGCCCCCGTTCGACGGGCCCACCGGCACTGTGCGTGCCACAGTTTCGGGCAGGCTCGAGGCCTTGTCAATAGGTGTGGAACACCTCACCGCCGGGCTGTGGGCAGAGCAGGATCCGTCGACGGTCTTGACAGGCGCTGGGGGAGATCGGTAAGAATAGCCATTCTCCCTAGCCTGCAACGAGCCACCGGAAACTCGCTGTGAGGAAGCGGACGATCAGTTTCACTGTCAACGGGACACCTGCCGTGGTCGCCGTCGAGCCCCGGAAGAGTCTCGCGGATTGCCTCCGGCAGGAGCTGGAGCTGACCGGCACCCACCTTGGCTGCGAGCACGGCATGTGCGGGGCCTGCACAGTCCTCCTCAACGGCGAGGCCATCCGCTCCTGCCTCCTCCTGGCTGTTCAGGCTGACGGCACCGAAATCGTTACGGTGGAGGGGTTGGCGCAAAACGGCCAGCTCCATCCCCTTCAGGAAGCTTTCTGGGAGCACTTTGCGCTTCAGTGCGGCTTCTGCACGCCGGGGTTCCTCTTCGCTGCCTACGATTTTCTTCGGGCGAATCCCCGTCCCAGCCGGGAGGAGATTCGCCAGGGCCTGGCCGGGAACCTCTGCCGCTGCACAGGCTATACCGCCATCGTCGAGGCGGTGGAGGCGGCTGCTCAGAAGTTGAGGACCCGTCGTGACTGACTGGGAAACACGACACGTAGGAGCGAGAGTCCGCCGGATGGAAGACCCGCGCCTCCTAACTGGCGCGGGACAATTCGTGGATGACCTTCGCCTCCCGCGGATGGTTCACGTCGCTTTCGTCAGGAGCCCGCATGCCCACGCGCGGATCACAGCCATCTCCGTTGAACGGGCCGGGCGCCTCCCCGGGGTGGTGGCGATCCTAACCGGGGAGGAAGCTCAGAAGCTCTGCAAGCCCCATCGGGGCATCCTCCTCCACTACAAAGGCATGAAGACGGGGCCGATGATGCCGCTCGCGGTGGATCGGGTCCGCTACGCAGGGGAACCCGTGATCGCCGTTGCGGCAACGGAGCGGGCCGTCGCAGAGGACGCCTGCGACCTCATCCAGCTAGAGTACCAGCCCCTCCCTGCCCTCCTCGACCCGGAGGAGGCCGTGAGGCCGGAGGCTGTCCTCATCCACGAGGAGCTGGGTGACAACATCATCTATGAAACGACGCTTGAGGGTGGGACGCCCGATGTCGCCTTCCGCGAAGCCGATCGAGTCTATCGGCAGGTCTTTCGGAGTGGACGCCACACCGGCGTCCCGATCGAGCCCCGTGGCCTCGTTGCCAGCTTCGAACCGCCTACGCGAGCCTTCACCCTCTGGATCTCGAGCCAGGTCCCCCACATGATGCAGGCCATCCTGGCAGACCTCCTGAGGCTCGAGGAGCACAGGGTCCGCGTGATCACACCGGATGTGGGAGGGAGCTTCGGGATCAAGATCCACATCTACCAGGACGATCTCGCCGCCTGCTGCCTGGCTCTCCGGCTTGGTCGTCCGGTGAAGTTCATCGCCGACCGTCGGGAGTCCTTCCTCTCGGACATCCACGCCCGTGACCAGACCGTGACCGTCGATGTCGCGGCGAAGCGCGACGGGACCCTCACCGGGATGCGGGCCAAGATTATCGCCCCGGTCGGTCCATACTCGGCCTACCCGAGGACCAGCGTCGTCGAGGGAGGGCAGGTCCTTCGTCTCCTCCCCGGCCCCTACCGCATTCGAAACTACTCCGGTCACCTCCAGGTTGTGGCCCAGAACCTGGGGATTACCTCTCAGTATCGGGCTGTGGGCCACCCGATTGCGGCCACGGTGACCGAAGCGATGCTCGAGATCATTGCGCGAGACCTCAAGCTCGATCCGGTCGAGGTCCGGCGCCGGAACCTTATCCGCCGGGAAGAGTTCCCTTACGCCTCCTGCACGGGGAACGTGTACGACAGCGGAAGCTACCTCGAGTCACTCGAAAACCTCCTCCAAGCGGCAGACTACTCAGGGCTCCGGCGAGAGCAGGCTGAGGCCCGGACCGCAGGCCGCTACCTGGGCATTGGTCTCTCTAGCTTCGTCGAGATCACGGGACCGGGGGCACAATTCTACGGGGTTGGAGGTGCCCCTATCTCGGCCCAGGATGGGACGACCATTCGGATAGAGCCGTCCGGAAAGGTCACGGCCCTCATTGGCGTGACGAACCAGGGGCAGGGCACCCCCACCGCTTTTGCCCAGATCATCGCCGACGAGTTGGGGATCGGAGTCGAAGAGATCACTATCTTGTCAGGAGACACGGGGGTGGTTCCTTACGGGGGTGGGACCTGGGCAAGCCGCGGGTCGGTCATCGGGGCCGCAGCGACCCTCCTGGCCGCGCAAGGTCTCAGAGAGAAGATCGTGAAGCTGGGATCCGGGCTCCTCGAGGCCCATCCGGACGACATCGAAATCGGCCGGGGGCGAGTCTCCATCAAGGGGAGCCGAGACCGCGGGATGAATCTCAGTGAGCTGGCACGAATCGTCTACTACCGCTCCAACCAGCTTCCAGCCGGGATGGAACCGAGCCTCGAAGCCACGCATCATTACTCCAACCCACAGGCCTCGACCTTCACCAACGGAGCTCATCTGGCCGTCGTCGAGGTGGATGTGCAGACAGGGCTGGTG
The DNA here is from genome assembly GCA_046758405.1 of Methylomirabilales bacterium (SeqCode). Classification (GTDB taxonomy): domain Bacteria; phylum Methylomirabilota; class Methylomirabilia; order Methylomirabilales; family CSP1-5; genus JBHIAD01. Next base: position 9,344 of record JBHIAD010000037.1, on the reverse strand, counting down.
ACGATCCTCAGGTATGTGGCGGTGGATGACTGCGGTCGAATCATCAATCCGGCGATGGTCGAAGGGCAGGTGCGAGGCGGGGTCGTTCAGGGGATCGGTGGGGCCCTCTTCGAGCGGTCCGTCTACGATGAGAGGGGACAGCTCCTCACAACGACTCTCATGGACTATCTAATCCCTACCACGGCCGAGATTCCCGCCATCGCAGTCCACCATCTAGAGACCCTCGCCCCGGCCATTCCCGGGGGGTTCAAGGGGGCCGGAGAGGCAGGCACGACTGGCGCTCCCGCCACCATCCTCAACGCGGTGAACGACGCTCTGGCCCCTTTCGGCGTCACCTTAACCGAACTGCCGATCACTCCTGACCTCATTCGCCGTGCGCTGGGAAACCTGAATCGATGAGGCACTCCTGAGGCTCATAAGGCGACCTGCCAACTGTCGTGCACCGTCCAATGGTAGACGTGACTGCGGAGAGGAGGTGATGGCTCGCTGACCGAGGTGAAGGGGAAAGAAGGAGACAATCGTGAACGGAAAGAGTCGTTCTTAGAAGGAGGGAAACGTTATGCCGTTCGTACGAGTGACCTCGTTCCCGCAGAGCCAAGAGGCAAAGAAGAAGATCGCCGAAGGCATCACGGATACGATCCAGAAAGCGACCGGGCTGCCGCGCGAGGCTATCTGGGTGGTGTTCGAACCGATGCCAAAGGAGAGCTGGTCAGTGGGAGGCACTCTCGTTTCTGAAAAATAAACGCAACGAACATTCGCCGCTTGGTCAGAGTAGATCAAGAGAAGTATGAGCGCACTCTCTTCGATGTGGGAGCTATGAAGGAGTGCGGGACTGCGAAGGTTGTAGCGCCGCGACAGCCTCGACCAGGCGGTCCACCTGCTCCGGGTCCCTGAGGACAGGGATCAGGACCAGGGTATCCACGTCAAGGACAGCGAACTCCTTCATCCGCGCCGCTGCCTGCTGCGCACGGCCGTACACTGCCGCCTCTCGCGGCTCGAAGATGAGCCGCCCGTAGTAGGTCGGGATGTAGTCGGCAATGTTTTGGATGGCGCGGTCCGGGTCAGGGCCCAGGCAGAAGTAAGCTAGGGCGGCGATGGGGAACTGTGCCGGGTCCCGACCGGCTTCCGCCACCATCCGGCGCACCTGCGGCACCACGCTTCGCGCATACTCGGGGCCTCGCCCTCCGATGATGAAGCCATCGCCCAGGCGGACCGCTCGCCGGATAGCATCCTCCGCAAAACCGCCTAGCCAGAGTGGTGGGTGTGGTTGCTGAGTTGCGCGAGGTCCCGTCGGCGGAACGTGAACCTGGAAGGCGCGCCCGTCGTGGTCCACGGGTCCGCCCCCCCAGGCCTGCTTGAGCAGGGCGACCGTCTCCTCCAGCCGCCGCCCCCGGGTCCGCATGGGCACCTGGGCTCCCTGGAAGTCCGGCTCGCGCCCCCCCACGGCCATGCCGACGATGAGCCGCCCCTGGCTGAGCCGGTCAATGGTGGCCAGCTCCTTGGCCAGGAGGAGTGGGCTCCAGAGTGTGGCCAGCAGGACGGACGTACCGATGCGGACCCGGTTGGTCACCGCCGCCGTGGCCGCCAGGAGCGGTAACGGGGCCAAGCTGTCGTAGATCAGTCGGTCCAACACCCAGACGGAGTCCAGGCCTTGCCGCTCGGCCCGCTCGGCGAAACCCAGGACGTCGGCCCGCGTGACGCCCGCTACCTGAGCGGGCAACGCCACCCCGATTTTCATCGCTTCACCCTCCTTGCGGTCCGGGTCCCTTCGGCCCCCCTACCTCCAGGCAGGGGTCGAGGAGCGCCCGGCCGCTGTCGGGCTGCCTGGACCACGCCCGGCTATGCCTGGCGCCGCCGCCTCGACCAATCCTGTGCGATGTCCAAATGGCGGGCCCACCAGACGCCCTCACGGGGGCTGATGTGCTGGATCAGGCGCTCCAGCATGGCGACGCGCGATCGCCGGCCGATAATCTGGGGATGCATGGTCAACAGGAAGAGCCCGCCCTCCTGGTACGCGCCGTCGAACTCTTGGCTCCAGATGCCGTAAACGTGGTCGCCTGACCACAGGCCGGACATGTACGGAAAATAACTGAAGATGAAGAAGGGCGCATCGTCCAGCTCCCAGGACACCGGGAGCTCGACGATGTTGCTCTCTCGCCCGTCGATCTTCACCCAGTACGGGTTGTCCGCCCCCATCATGCTGCTGTCGTAGACGTATCCGAGTTCCCGCAAGAGCGTTGCGGTATTGGGCCCGAGATCGAATGGCACCGACCGGTTGCCCTTGGGTGTCTGCCCCGTGATACGCTCTAGCACCGCCATCCCTCGTTGCATGAGGTCCCGCTCCTTCTCCATCCGCATCCCTACCACGCTCTCGTGGTAGTAGCCGTGGTAGCCAACCTCGTGTCCCCGTTGAGCGATTTCCTTGCAGTCTTCGGGGTAGGTCTCGGCTGCCCAGGCGGGAATGAAAAAGGTGGCGGGGATCCGGTACTTCTCTAGAAGTGCCAGCACCTTGTGGACCCCGACTCGCGCGCCGTACTCGCCTCGTGAAAGCGGTGAAGGGCTGGACAATCTGAAAGTCTCGAACCACAGGGATTCGGCGTCGAAATCGAAGGACAGCGCGACCGCGACTTTCTTACCGTTTGACCACACGTGCGTCCTCCTTCAGCTCGGCGCCCTCAGGGACGATCCGGCCGGACCCACGCTACCGGCCGGCCTTGAGTCCGCGGTACCAGTCCAGGATGTCCTCCCCCTTCCAGAAGAGCACTCCCGGCCGCTTCTTCATGTACCCGTAGATCTTCTCGAAGTGCTTGATCCGGTGGGGCACCCCGCTGATGTACGGGTGAACGGCGATGGCCATGACCCGCGCTGTGTGCCGCCCCTCCTCATAGAGCCGGTCGAACTGATCCCGTGCCCGATCGAAGAGCTCGTGGGCCTCGTGGTGCTGCGCCAGCATGATCGGGATGTCGTTGATCTCGAGCGTGTAGGGAACCATGACGAGGGGCGCTGTCGCCTTGATCTCGTAGGGCTGGTCGTCGTTGACCCAGTCCGAGACGTACTCGATCCCCTCCTCAGCCAGGATATCCAGGGTGTCCCAGGTCTCCGTCAGGCCGGGACCTAGCCACCCGCGAGGCGGCTTGCCCGTGAACTTCCGGATCGTCTCGATGGACTTCCGGATAACCTGGCGCTGGTCCTCGACCAAGTGGAGCGGCTTCTGGATATAGCCATGGCCCATGAACTCCCAGCCGGCCTCCTTGGCAGCCTGGGCGACCCGTGGGTAGGAGAGACACACGGAGGCGTTGACGGCCATCGTGGCCTTGATCTTGTATCTGTCCAGCACCGCCTTGAGCCGCCAGAAGCCCACGCGCATCCCGTACTCGTGCCAGGCGTAGTTGGGAATGTCAGGGATCACGCTGGCCCCACCCGGCACCGGCAGCACGGTGCGTGGCATCGGCCCCTGGATGTCCCACTCTTCGACGTTGACGATAGTCCAGACTGCCACGCGGGCCCCCTTGGGCAGCTTGAGGGGCTTGCGATCTACGATGGCGGAGTACTCGAAGCGTTCTCTCGGCAGCTTCATAGCGTCCTCCACAGGGCTTCTGGGTAGGCCAGAGCAAACATCAGCATGTGATCATAGCCGGAACCCCGGGGAAGGGCAATGCGGAGTTGGGCCGCCCTTGACACGACAGCGCGCTTATAGTATGCACTTCCCGTGACCAAGCCTCCTTCCGTCGACATCCACGCACATTTTTTCCCCGCGAGCTATCTCAAGCTGATCGCCGAGGAGGGCCAACGCTTCGGGGCGTACCTGTCCACTTCAGACCCCAAGGGGCCGGTGATTCAGCTCGGGCCAGTCCGTGCCGGCCCGCTACGGTCCACATTCACCGACCTAGACCTGCGCAAAAAAGAGATGGACCGGCAGGGCGTTCGGCTTCATGCGCTGTCGCTCACCGTGCCCATGGTCTACTGGGCCGACGGCGATCTCGGGCTCCGGCTGGCCCGCGCCGTCAACGATGCGATGGCACAAGCACACACGGCCTTCCCGGACCGATTTGTGGGCCTCGCCACCTTACCCTTGCAGGAGCCCAAACTCGCCCTGGAGGAGCTGGATCGCGCGGCGAGCCTGAGGGGCATCCGCGGCGTCTACCTGGGGACCAACATCCGCGGACGGGAGCTGTCCGACCCCGACTTCTTCCCGATCTACGAGAGACTCGAGGCCCTACGTCTCCCTGTCTTCCTCCACCCGTTGGATGTCATCGGCGCCCAGCGCCTGGCTCCCTACTACCTGGGCAATCTGCTGGGTAACCCCTTTGACACCTCGGTCGCGGCGGCGCACCTGATATTCGGCGGCGTGCTCGATCGCTTCAAGCGGCTCCAGGTCTGCCTCCCCCACGCCGGCGGCGCCTTCCCCTACCTGGTCGGTCGTCTCAGCCGGGGGTGGAAAGTCCGGGCCGAGTGCAAGCATCTCAAGCGTCCGCCTTCGGCCTACCTCCGCCGCTTCACCTATGACACCATCGGCCACTCCTCGGAGGCGCTTCGCTATCTGGTCGGCCTGGTGGGCGCCGACCGCGTCATGCTGGGCAGCGACTACTGCTTCGACATGGGGTATGAGCGTCCCGTGGAGGTGATCACCCGCCACCCTTCCCTCAGGGCGGTGGACCGGGCTCGCATTCTCGGAGGCAACGCCGCGCGCCTGCTCCGCCTCACCTAAGCCGATGACCTTCTGGATTCTCCAGAGCTTCAACGGCATCTCGTACGGGGCGCTCCTGTTCCTTCTGGCTGCGGGCCTGTCGCTCACCTTCGGGGTCATGCGGATCGTTAACCTGGCCCACGGCTCCTACTTCCTCTTCGGGGCCTACGTCGCGCTTTCGACCATCCGCCTGACCGGCTCCTGGGTGCTGAGTCTCCCCGCCGGCGCCCTGGCCGCGGTCCTGGTGGGGTTCCTGATGGAGCGCATCTTCATCCGCCCGCTGGGCCAGGACCCGCTCCGCCAGGTGCTGGTCACCGTCGGCTTCGCCTTCATCCTGCAGCAGGCCGCGCTGGACATCTGGGGGGGCGACAACATGGACATCCGGCCCCCGTCCTTCCTCGACTGGAGCGCGGTCATCGGGGGGCTCTACTTCCCGGTCTACCGCGTGTTCATGATCGCGATGGCGATCATGGTGGCCATCGTCCTCTGGCTCGTACTGGAAAAGACACCGACGGGAGCCCGCATCCGGGCCGCCGTGGACGACCCGGAGATGGCCCGGGGCGTGGGCATCAACACCTCGCACGTGTCGATGGGCATCTTCGCCCTCGGCGCCTGCCTGGCGGGCTTCGGGGGCGTCATCGGCGGCGGGTTCATCGGCGTCTACCCGGGCCTGGACTTCGAGATTCTGCCGCTGGCCTTTGCAGTGGTGATCATCGGCGGTCTCGGGAGCCTCGGCGGCGCCGTGCTCGGCAGCCTCGTGGTGGGGCTCACGGACAATTTCGGCAAGGCGCTCTTCCCCGAGCTGTCCTACTTCACGCTCTTCGCGCCGATGGCGATCATCCTCGCCGTGCGGCCGACGGGGCTCTTCGGCAGGAGCTGAGGACCGTGCGCTGGTGTCCGCGGACGATCGGGCTCGTCGCCCTCGGCGTGGCTGCTCTCGCCGCGGTCACGCCCTTCTGCAGCGACTTCATCCGGTTGCTCATCATCAAGTCGCTGATCCTCGCGATCCTGGCGATGGGCCTGGACCTCATCCTGGGCTTCATCGGGCTGCCGTCGCTAGGGCAGGCGGCTTACTTCGGCATCGGCGGCTACACCGTCGGCATCCTCGCCGTGCGACACGAGATCGGGCTGGGCTGGGATTTCTGGCTCGTGCTCCTCCTCGGCGTGGTCTTCGCACTCCTGGGCGCGGCGGTCTTCGGCCTGCTGGCCATCCGCGCGACCGGGGTGTACTTCCTGATGATCACCCTCGCCCTCGGGATGGGGGTCTGGGGGCTCGCCTACCGGTGGAACTCGCTGACCGGCGGCGACAACGGCATCGCGGGGATCCCCCGTCCCGTCATGTGGCTGAGCCTCCGCAACGATCTGGCCTTCTTCTACCTGACGCTTGCCATCTTCGCCGCGAGCCTGGCGATCCTCGCCCTCATCAGCGTCTCGCCCTTCGGCCGGAGCCTGGTCGGGATCCGGGAGAGCGAGACACGGATGAAGATGCTCGGCTACAACGTCTGGCTCCATAAGTACCTGGCCTTCGTCCTCTCCGGCGGGTTCGGCGGGGTCGCCGGCGTCCTCTGGGGCTACCACAACAACTTCGTGAGCCCCGAGGATCTGGTGATCGAGACCTCGCTGGAGGCGCTGCTGATGGTCGCGCTCGGTGGCCCCGCGACGCTCATTGGCCCGGCGTTCGGGGCAGGGGTGATCGTCTTCCTCAAGTATTGGCTCAGCACCAAGTACGCGGGCTGGCCCTACATCCTCGGCATCATTTACGTGGTCACGATCCTCTACTTGCCCGAGGGGCTCATGGGGATCCGGGGGAGGCTCCGGTGGTCGCGCCGGCGGGCGGGGACGCCTGGCGGCGCCGAGGCTCAGGCCTAAGGGCATGAGCAAAGAGAGGAGACAGACATGAGGCGGCACATTAGCTGGACAGCGGTGGCGGTGGCGGCGTTCGTGCTCGTGAGCGTGATGGCCGGCGGGACGACGGCCCGGGCAGACGAGCTCCGCATCGGGTTCCTGGCTCCGATGACGGGGTTCTTCGCCCAGATCGGCAAGGACATGTCCAACGGCTTCAAGATGTACCTGGACGAGGTGGGGGGGAAATTCGAGGGCATGCCGGTCAAGTTCATCCTGGAGGATAGCCAGGGCAAGCCAGCCATCAACGTGACGAAGGCTCAGAAGCTGCTCACCCAGGACAAGGTGCACATGTTCATCGGCGGTCTCTTGGCCTCGACCGGCTATGCCCTGGCCCCGGTGGCGGAGCAGGCGAAGGTCCCCTACATCTCGCCGGTCTCGGCGGCCGACGACCTGACCCAGCGCAAGCACTTCAAGTACTTCCTGCGGACCGGTTGGACCAGCTCGCAACCCTCCCATCCGTTCGGGGAGTGGGCCTACGAGCAGGGCTACCGGCGGATTGTCACGATCGGGGCCGACTATGCCTTCGGCTACGAGGTGATCGGCGGCTTCCACCGCACCTTCGAGAAGGCCGGCGGCAAGATCATCCAGAAGCTCTGGACCCCGATCGGCACCAAGGACTTCGGCCCCTACATCCCCCAGATCAAGCAGGCCGACGCGGTCTTCACCCTGATGGTCGGGCCGATGTCGCTGCAGTTCCCGAAGCAGTACAAGGCTGCCGGGCTCAAGATGCCGCTCTTGGGCGGCGGGACGAGCGCCGATGAGTTCGCGCTGCCCTTCATGGGGGACGAGGCGATCGGGTACGTGACGGCCCTACAGTACAGCGCGGCCATCAAGACCGAGAAGAACCGGGCCTTCGTCACCAAGTACCGCAAGCTCTACGGCAAGGTCCCCTCTTACTACTCCGAGACCACCTACACGACGGCGCAGTGGATCCACGAGACCATCAAGAAGGCCGGCGGCACCTGGCCCGGGACCGAGAAGTTCATGGACATCTTCAAGACCATCGAGCTCGACAGCGTCCGCGGCCCGGTCAAGATGGACCATCGCGCCAACCCGATCCATAACATCTACATCCGCAAGGTCGAGAAGATCGGCGGGGAGCTCTGGAACACGGTCGTCAAGACCTACCCTGCGGTGAGCCAGTACTGGACCTTTGGCGAGCAGGAGTTCCTGAAGCAGCCCGTCTACAGCCGCAACTTCCCGCCGTGTAAGCATTGCTAGAAGCTCGGAGGGGGGCTATGCCCCCCTTCCGAACCTCCCCCCACTGGGTTGCGCGGGCCGGGTACCCAAGCCGGGGGCGTGGGTGCGCGCTCGAGAGAGCGCGGCGCCAGATGTACGCATGGCGATGAGCAACGCTCTCGGATCCCTCGCGCTGAGTCTCTCGGACGTGTCGAAAGCGTTCGGGGGGCTCCGCGCCGTCGATGGGGTGAATCTTCAGATTAAGCCCGGAGAGCGCCGCGCCATCATCGGCCCCAACGGCGCCGGGAAGACCACTCTCTTTAACCTCATCAGCGGGGAGTTGCCGCTGACCGAAGGGTGGATCACGCTCTTCGACAGGGATGTCACGCGGCTTCCCCCTCACCGCCGGGCGGCCCTCGGCCTTGCCCGGACCTATCAGATCACGAATCTGTTCCCTCGCCTCACGGTCTTGGACAACTGCCTCCTAGCGGTCCAAGGCCTGATGCCCGCCAAACTCCACCTCCACCGCGCCCTCAGCCGCTACCCGACCCTCTTCGAGCGCGCGCGCTCGGTGCTCGAAGCCGTCGGGCTGACCGGCAAGGAGCGGGAAACTGTCCGAAACCTCTCTCATGGCGAGCAGCGGCAGCTCGAGATCGCCCTGGCCCTGGCGGGCGCCCCGAAGCTTCTGCTGCTGGATGAACCCACGGCGGGTCTGTCGCCGGCCGAGTCCCACGCGCTGACGACGCTCCTGAAGAAGCTCGACCCTGCCATCACGATCCTGGTCATCGAGCACGATATGGACGTCGCCTTCGAGCTGACAAACCGGGTCACCGTCCTCCACTTTGGCAAGGTTATCGCCGATGGCCTGGGGGAGGAGGTCAAGGCGAACCCGCTCGTGCAAGAGATCTACCTGGGCACAGAGTGAGGAGGTGTGGCAGTGAAAGCGATGGTCCTACAGGAATTGGGGGGTCCGCTTCGACTGTCGGAGGTGCCGGTCCCAAAGATCGGCCCCAACGATGTCCTCATCAGGGTCCGGGCGACGGGCGTCGGCCTCACGGTCGTCATCATGATCGCGAACCCGGGCCTGGTGACGGCTTACCCGAGGATTCCGGGTCACGAGGTAGCCGGCGAGGCAATAGAGGTGGGCTCTGAGGTTGGGGCGGTCAAAGCAGGAGACAGGGTCACCTGCCACTTCTACCTCACCTGCAAGGTCTGCCCCTACTGCCGGAGCGGCCGGGAGACCCTGTGCCCCGACTTCCGAGGATATGTGGGAATGGCATGCGACGGCGGCTACGCCGAATACATGGCCATTCCCGCCGTCAACATCTGTCCTATCCCGCCCGGGGTCTCCGATCTCGAGGCGGCCATCGCCGCTGACGCCATCTGCACCCCCCTCCATGCCTGCCGGGAGGAGGCCCGAATCGGCCCGGGCGATCAGGTGCTGATCGTGGGGGCTGGGGGCGGGGTGGGAATCCATGCGGTTCAGATGGCCAAGCTCTGCGGCGGGTATGTCTTGGGAGCCGATCTCAGCGACGCCAAGCTGGAGATGGCCAAGGCGGTGGGGGCGGACGAA
>JBHIAD010000036.1:0-13412 GCA_046758405.1 Methylomirabilales bacterium (SeqCode) | reverse complement strand
GAAGCGCTCGGCAAACCACCGCCACACCACCGGATGAAATGGATTCTGTGTTGCCATGGGAATAGACCCCTGCTCCCTGTCCTGCGGGTATTTCCGGGACGCTTCCCTGAAGCGACAGGCCCGCGGCCTCCGGCTGTCTCACGAACCCTTCGCTGCCATTCTATCAGGGTGCTCACCAGGCCATGCGTCACCTGCCAATCGTGCGATGCCCCGGCCCAGTCCCTCGGTGACCCAGAACGGGACGAAGAGGGCGCGCCGAAAGCGAAGCTCCATATAGCTGCCGAGGGGACCTTTCTTCACACTCACGGATATGTCTCGCCACGGAATAAACAGCGGAGGGTGTCCTACGCGAAACAGAAAAAAGACCGAGAGGTACAGCCCTTTTTCATTCACGCCAATGGTCAGGCCATTATAGTTCATCCCCCACCGCATCTGAGCATGCTGGAATGGCCAGCGGTACCCGCTGAAATGTTCCGAAAAACGGTAGACATCGGCAAGCGTAGCCCAACCGCTCAAACGCGCAATCAGCACCGTCACGCCGATCCACAGCACACCCAAACCCAGGACGTATAGCTCTGGCCGAATGGTATCCATGCCCGCTGCCTCTGAGCTCACAGCGCGCTGTGCCCTACGGGGCGGCCTCAATGGTGTGGAAGATACCAAAGAAGACCCTACGGGCGAAGAGGACCCTCAACCCCGCCCGGCGAACAAGCTCAAGCGGCTCCCGGTTCCACCGGCAGCCGAGCCACTTCGCATGACGATCGGCCCGCCGATCCTGCCACCGGCCGATCCCCTCCCGGTCACTGCGGCCATGCTCGAGGAGCAGGATGCGGCCACTTGCACGGCAGACCCGACTCATCTCCCGGAGGGCCGCGACGGGATCGGGAAAGGTGCAGGCACTGAGCGAATCAACCACCGTGTCAAAGCTCTGGTTGCGAAAAGTGAGGGCTTCCCCGTCCATGGCCAGGAAAGTGACATCCAACCCCAGACGGTCCGCTCGCTTGCGGGCAATCCGGAGCATCGCTGAGCTCAGGTCCACGGCGGTGATTTTGCAGGTCCTCGGGTAGTACCGGAGGTTCTTCCCTGTCCCGACGGCAATCTCGAGCACCTTCCCCTTCGCCTGCCCAATGAGTTCTCGTCGAAGCCGTCTCACCCCCAGGATCTCGGAGATCCATTCCAGGTAGTCGTACCACCCCGCCCACCTCTCATACTTCTGCCGGATCTCCTGCTTGAGGCCTGACATCTGTTGTTGACTGCAATTCGGGTTCATCACTTGAGCCCGGAGAATCTTCCATTCCCTTACCGCCGACCCCGCATGGTAGCCACCACGTACCCAAGGACAAAGCCGATCAGGATAAACAATGGTATGAGAATGATCCGCGACATCATGAGGTCCCAGAACAGGAATCGCAGCGTCACCACCTGGGTATTCTGCACGAAAATCACCAGCGCAAGCGCCGCAAGCACGACGGCAACAATGGTTTTGAGTTTCACGTACACGCCTCTCAGATTGCGGAAAATTTCGGTGCCACACCGGGCGCTGGCACAGGCAGGCTAGTGCGGGCGTCCGCCATCAGAAGTGGTCGGTGATGAGCCAGCCGAGGAGGGTCACGCCCGGGCCGACAAGGAAGATGTCCAGCCGCTCCCGAGTGCCCCGAGCCTGGGTCGCAACTCTAATCGGCGCTGCCTTTTAAAGCTCATTACCCCATTCATTACCCCGTTTCCCGAGTTATTACCCTATTCGGCGCCACTTGGCGCTGCGGCCCCGTCCCAGGCAGACGATCCGCTTCTCCTCCTGGAGAGCGCGGAGGACGAGGCGGATCATCTCTCGGCTCACCCCCGGGCAAGCGCGCTCGACGTCGGAGATAGCAAATTCCCCGGGAAAGGCGAGGATAGCCCGCTGGACCGTTTCGGTCTTCGCACCTCGCGGGGCCCGGATGGTGCCGACCCGGTCTTCGAATTCCCGGTAGGCCGATCGCAAGATCCCAAGAAAGTACGACCACCACGGAATGAGATCGTGCCGGCCCTCGTGCCATCCCTCCGAGGAGCGTTGAAGAGCATCATAGTAGCTCTCTTTGCTGTCCTCGATCAGACGCTCCAGGCTTACGTAGCGCCCCACGCCAAAGCCATGATGGTAGAGGAGAAGCAAGCTCAGGAGACGAGACACCCGACCGTTCCCATCCCGAAAGGGATGGATGCAGAGAAAGTCGAAGACGAAGTTGGCCCCTCCCAACAACGGGGGGAGCAGATCCTGCCCCGTGACATGGCGGTATCCCAGACAGAGCTGCTCGACCGCCGCTGGAGTCTCACGCGCCCCTACCGGGCGGAAGCGAACGACCCGCCGCCCATCCGGGAGGACTTCGATGATCTCGTTATCCCGGGCCTTCCACTGCCCGGCATCGCCGGCACCGGCCTGGGCGATGGCGTGCAGGCGCTGAATCGTTTCGGGCGTGACGGAGATGGCCGCCGGGTCCGTGTGAACCCAGTTGAGGGCATTTCGATATCCAACAATTTCCTCCTCGGATCGGTCCCGAGGCCGGGCCCGGCCGAGCACCAGCGGCCGGAGGCGGCCCGGCTCCACCGTCACCCCCTCGATTCGGTTTGACGACTCCGTGCTCTGAACGATCGCCAGCTCCCGGAGAGTCCGCAGCACCTCGGGGCTCTGCTTCTCATACAGCTCCTGCCGACCCCTGGACTCCATGACCGTCCCGAGCTGCCACGAGACACCAAGGGGGATCGTCATCCCGACTAATCGCTTTGGATCAAAGGACTTCATATGAACTTAGCCACGGAAATGCTTGCCGCAGACGCCACTATGGGCGTAATCAGGCTGACCTTGTTCAGCCAAATGCTACAAAGCAGAATCATCTCGGTCGGTGCCTCCTATATACACCTCCGCAACCAACTCCCATCAGAAGTGGTCGGTGATGAGCCAGCCGACGAAGTAGGCGACGAGGGCCACCCCGAGCCCCACCAGGAACATGTCCAGGCCGCTTCGGAAGATCCCGCGGCCGGTGAAGAAGGAGCGCGCCGCCCCCACCCCGAAGTGCGAAAGCATGCTGATGCCGATCGAGGTCCAGACGGCGGGCGGCCCCGACGTAAGGAAGAAGGGGAGGATCGGGATGAGGGCGCCGAAGCCGGTGGCGACCCCGGTGATCGCGCCCTCGCGAAGGGGCGTCACGGTCTGGGGGACGATGCCCAGCTCTTCGCGGGTCTTCTCCGTGAGGGCGGTCTCGGGATCGGCCATGACCCGGCTCGCCGCCTGGACCGCCTCCTCTCGGGTCATCCCCTTCATCTCGTACAGCAGCGCCAGCTCCTCCTGCTCGACCTCCGGCATCAACCGGATCTCCTCACGCTCCATGGCGACCTCGTGGGCGTAGACCTCTTGCTCGCTCTTCGCCGCCAGGTACCCGCTCGATCCCATGGAGAGGGCATCGGCGATGAGCCCGGCAATCCCCGAGATCACCACGATCCCCTCGGCCACTTCCGCCCCAATGATCCCCATGATCAGGCCGAAGTTGGCAGTCAAACCATCGTTAAAGCCGTAGACCACATTGCGCAGGTAGCCACTCGATTCCATCCGGTGCCATGGCTCGCCTTCGCGGCCCAGCAGCTTGCCGAGCGTTTCGGCGTGCTCAGCCGTCTCCCGCGCGAGGTGGCCCAGGGTGGCCTTGGGCCCCTTCACGGGCGCCTGCCTGTAAGCCGCAAGGTATCCCTTGAGCTCGCGCCCCTCCTCGGCGAGAAGGATGTTCCGGAGTAACGCGGGCGCGCGGGTGCGCCCGAGCCCGGCCATGACCCTGGCGCGGGCGCTCGGCTGGAAGGGAGGGAGGGTCTCGCCTTGGCCCTTCAGGACCTCGGCACAGAGAGCAACGTGGCGGGCCTCCACGTCGGCGAGGCGCCGGAAGATCGCCTGCCGCTTCGCATCCCGCTCGATCGTGGCGAGGGCCCGGTAGAGGTAAGCGGCATCCCCTTCATCCTGCCAGTGCTCCCGCCAGATTGCCGGATCTACCCGGGTGTCCATCGTCCTCGTCGGCTCCACCATCCAAATCGCTCACGCCCCATCGACGGTCACGTTTCCCGGACAGTAGCCGAACCGCCGCCCCCAGTCAATTGAGGAGCGAGGATGCGGCGTTGTCCAGTCCCCTTTTCACTGATAGACTGGCCCGTGTGCCATGGAGGGGATCCGGTATCCTAGACGGCCACGACTGTCGGGGAGCTCGAGGTAGGTGCAGAATCCCGAAGTGGAAACCGCATGCCTGGCGTCCGTCTCGTCATCGCCTATGCCCTTTCGATCACGCTCTTCGGGGTCTTCGCGCCGTGGGCCGGCCTTTACGCTGGACGTCTGCTGGACAACATCTTTGGCTTGCCACACCTCCCCTTCCCCTCCCTCTCGTTGGCGGTTGGCGGAGGGATCACCGTGAGCGGGCTCGCCTGGGCCCTCTGGGCCTGGGATACGCTACGACGCCGGGGCCGAGGGCATCCCCAAGAGGTCTTCCACATCCCCCTCGCCCCGCCCCCCACGAAGATGGTGGTGGAGGGTCCGTATCAGTACAGCCGCCACCCGATGGTTTTCGGCGCCTCCCTGTACATCGCGGGCATCGGCCTCACCGCCGGATCAATTGCCGCTACCCTGCTCTCACCGCTCGTCTTCGCTCTCGTCATGGTCGCATACGTCACATGCGTCGAGGAAAAGGGCCTCATTCGTCGCTTCGGCGACACGTACGAGGTCTACCGCCGCTCCGTGCCGCTGCTCATTCCGCGTCGGCGCAGAGGGTGGAAAACCTCTTGACAGCGTCACTTCAGGGCACGAGGAAGCAGAACACCGATGTTGCACAATCACCGAGGAGGTGATCCCATGAGTAGCCCTTCCCCTTTTGCGGGCGCGATGGGTTCTCCCTTTGCGGATCTGGAGGCCAGCCCCGAGAGGGAGATCGCGCCCGGCGTGAAGATCCGAGTGGCCTGGGGCAAGCACCTCATGCTCTCGCGCGTCGTCATGGAGCCGGGGGCGGTCGTCCCCATGCACAGCCACCCGAACGAGCAGGCGGGGATCGTCCTGGCGGGGGAGTTCGACTTCACCATCGGTACCGAGACGCGACGGGTGCGGACCGGGGACACCTATTTCATCCCCGGCGGCGTGACCCACGGCTGCACGGCGTCGGCGGGCCAGGCCATCGCCCTGGACATCTTCACGCCCCCGCGGGAGGATTACAAGAAGTAAGGAAAATACGCAGGGGCCTCTCCCGGACCCGGGAGCTTCGCCAACGCCCGACGCCCAACGATGCCCCTGTGCGCGTCATCACTGCGGTGGGGCTGGGATACGCCGTCGGCTATGGGCTCGGCGATTACGTGGAGCAGCGCCAACGTGTCGTAGGTGAGATTGAGCACATTGTGGTCACCGGCCTGATCATCCCCACCGTCACCCTCCTGGCCTGGCGTGCCCTGCGTGCCCGGGTGAGCGCTTGACGCATCCCCAATCCCCATTGTTCCTGGGAGCCAGGGCCGCGCTCAGCGTTGACCTTTAGGGACCGCCTGGAAGAGGCCCGACGTGCTCGGGCCGTCGCCGAGGCCGGCTTGGAAGATCACCCTGCCGGCCTCACGGCCTACGGGAAAGTCCAGATCGTGCACGGTCCCCCCGCTGGGGACCGGGTCGCCCACTCCGACCACCCGGCGAAGCCCTTCGCGCGACGCCAGGAAGATGCCCGCATTGCCCTTGGAATCGGTGAGGTCAGCGCGAAAACTCATGGTCCCATCGCCGTTCAAGCGATAGGAGAGGGTGATGAACGAGAAACTCCCCCCACCGGGGGCTGCGTCACCCCTCGCCACGACCTTGGTGAGCCGTCCGTTCTGCCACCGGAAGAGGCCTGATGGATGATCACTCCCTTCGACGCTTCCCCAGAAGATGACCTCCTGGTGATCATTCATGGTCGGGAGCGCCACGTCCTTGAAGGTCCCCCCCACGGGGGTCGGGTCGCCCACGGCCGCGACTACCCGCGTCTGATCGCCCACGGCCGCGAAGATCCCTGATGGTGACCGGCCCCCATACACGCGGGCTTCGAAGGCCACCGCCCCGTCCCGGTTCATGGAGATGTCCTGGAGCTCATGGAAGGTCCCGCCAACCGGTGTGGCCTCTCCAGCCATGAGGAGGGGTCGAAGCGTACCCTCCGAGGCCAGCAAAATCGCCTGGGGGGTCTGCCCCCCCTCGATGCGGGCGATGAACGCCACCTCACCCCCGTCGCTCAGCGACACATCACTCATCTCTCTGAGCACACCACCGGTTGGGCTCCCTTCTCGCACCGCAACGACCCGCCGCAGCGTAGAGCCCTCCGCCAGGAAGATGGCCATCGGCGCTCCGCCTCCCCTGATGGCAGCCCGGAAGGTGATCGCTCCCGCACTGTTCACCTCAGGGGAGGAGAATTCCAACAACTGGCCGCCATCGGGCAGACGATCCCCTTGGCCCACGACCCTCCGAAGCCCACCGGGACCGGCCAGAAAGAGGGCACGGACGGTGCCAGCGTCCCCCTCCACACTCCCTTCGAAGAGGAGAAAGTCGCCCATCGCCTCGATCGGCTCAAAGGCGGCAAAGGCCCCCCCGCCCGGGGCAGGGTCTCCTACCAGCGCGATCTTCTGAAGCGCATAGGTCTCAGCCCAAGCTCGGCCGGCCACGCTGAGCGTGAGGACGACAAGGGGGATCACCACCCCCAGACCAGTGTGCCATGGAAGGTTACGAGGCCGCCGATCCCTTCGCACGTTGCCCCCCCTTTCCCCTCGGTGCGTTAACGGCAAGACGCGCTGCC
Organism: Methylomirabilales bacterium (SeqCode); assembly: GCA_046758405.1. Classification (GTDB taxonomy): domain Bacteria; phylum Methylomirabilota; class Methylomirabilia; order Methylomirabilales; family CSP1-5; genus JBHIAD01. The sequence goes on along the minus strand of JBHIAD010000036.1, from coordinate 6,618 downwards.
AACCGGATCGCCTCGATCAGGCTCCGCGCGCTTGCAATCCCTTTGCCAGCGATGTCGAAGGCCGTGCCGTGATCCACCGACGTCCGAATAATCGGCAGCCCGAGGGTCACGTTCACCCCCCGGTCGAAGCCGATCAGCTTGAGCGGGACGTGTCCCTGGTCGTGATACATCGCGATGATGAAATCGAACTCCCCCCGCAAGGCCCGGGTGAAGAGGGTGTCCGGGGAGATGGGCCCCTCCACGTTGATGCCTTCGCCCTGCGCCGCTACAATCGCGGGACGGATGTAAGTGGCCTCCTCGGTCCCGAAGAGGCCGTGTTCTCCCGCATGGGGATTCAGGCCCGCGACGCCGATCCGGGCGCCGGGGATCTTCAGGGCCTTGGCCGCCCCCTTGGCGAGCCGGATCACGGTGAGCACGCGCTCACGGGTCACCAGGGCACACGCCTCGCGCAGCGCCACGTGGGTGGAGACGTGCACCACCCGCAGAGGCTTGACCATCAAGAGCATCGCATAGTCCTGAGTCGCCGTGCGCTCCGCCAGGAGCTCGGTATGGCCCCGGTACGGGAAGCCCGCCTGATCCATGGCCTCCTTGTGGAGTGGGGCCGTCACCATCGCGTCGATCTCCCCGGCCATGGCCAGATCCGCCGCCCGGAAGACCGCCTCGACAGCCGCCCGCCCGGCCTCAGGTGACAGGCATCCGACGGGACAGCGCGCCGGGTCCGCATTGGCGAGGTCGAGGACTTCCACCCTCCCCGACTCGCCCCGCGCCTCGGCCGCGCTCCCAATCCGCTGGATGCGAGGCCCCATCCCCACCGAGCCCTGGGCCCGCTCCAGGATCCGCGCATCCCCGATGACGAAGGGGAGGATCCGTGGGGAGAGGCCGGCGGTGAGCGCTTTCAGAACGATCTCGGGCCCGATACCCGCGGGATCCCCTATGGTGATGCCGATTCGCACCCGACGCATGGCTCTCCCCACCCGCATCCACCGCGGTGATCGTCCGGGATGATAACACGGGCGCACCGTGCGCAACAGGCGGCAAGGACACTCATCCGTTGAACCCGCGCCACAAACGGGTGTATGGTCATGAGGTGCGACTGCTCGAGCACGAGGCAAAGCGGCTGTTCCGCGAGGCGGGGATCTCTGTGCCGGCGGGGTCGCTCCTGCGGCCGGACGAATCACCGGGGCCACATCTGGCGAGGCTCCCCTTTCCCCGGATGGTGAAGGTGCAGATTCCCCGCGGCGGGCGCGGTCGGGCGGGAGGGATCCGGAGGGCAGAGACCCCGGCCGAGGCAGCGGCCCTGTGCTCCAGCCTCTTCAGCGCACCGTTCCTGGGCTACCCGGTCGAAGCCCTGCTCTGCGAAGAGGTGGTCCCCGCCCTCCGGGAGTGCTACCTCGGCGTCACGTACGATGCGGCGCTGCGCTCACCACTCCTCGTCCTCTCGCCCGAGGGCGGGATAGAGGTTGAGGAGACGGTGGCGAGCGATCCGGCCAGCGTCATCCGCATCCCCCTCGACCCGCTTGCGGATTTCCATCCCTTTCAGGCCCGGGAGGCTGCAGGGGCCCTCAGTCTCGAAGGAGAGAACCTGCTCCGGCTCGCGGAGCTCATCCTTCACGCGGTGCAGCTCTTCCGCCGGCTGGACGCCCTCCTCCTGGAAGTCAACCCAGTGGCCTTGACCGGGGAGGGATCCTGGATCGCCCTCGACGGCCACATCGAGATCGACGACGATGCCCGGTATCGGCACCCCGAGTTGACCGAAGTCTACCGGATCCCCCTGCGCGAGAGCGGCCCGCGGCCGGCGACCGCCTTTGAACGCCAAGCCGAGGCGATCGACCGGATGGACCACCGGGGAGTCGCGGGTCGGGTCATCGAGTTCCCGGGAGATCTCGGCATCCTGATCGGGGGCGGCGGGGCCTCGCTGACCGCCTTCGACGCGCTCCTGCGCCACGGCGCGAAGCCCGCCAATTACTGCGAACTGGGCGGCAACCCCACGGTCAAGAAGGTGGCGGCCTTGACTCAGCTTATTTTGAGCCGGGAGGGGGTGCGGCGATTGGCGGTCATCATGAATGTGGTGTCGAACACCCGCGCGGATCTGGTGGCACGGGGGGTCCTGAAGGGCATCCTGGAACTCGGCCTCGCGCCGGCGGACGTCCTTGCCGTTTTCCGGATCCCCGGCGCCTGGGAGGACGAGGCAGCAAAGATCCTCGCCAAGTACGACGTCCCCCTTTGCGATCGAACCGTCTCCATCGATGAGGCCGCCCGGCGGGCGGCCCAGCACAGGGTGGACCGATGACCGACGACCGGAAGCAGGAGGAGTACCGGTGCGAGCGATGCGGGACCCCAATGGTGGAGGTGCACTGCAAGATCGTCTGCCCGCAGTGCGGCTACATCCGGGACTGCTCCGATCCCTGACCTACTCCACCAGTCGGGCCCACGGTGGCCCATCGAGAGGAGAGTATATGATCCATGGCGATCCTGATCGATGAGGAGACGACGATTCTGGTTCAGGGGATCACTGGACGGGAGGGGGCCGCGCTCACCCGAGACTCCCTGGAGTACGGGGCCAAGGTCCTGGCCGGCGTCACCCCGGGCAAGGGGGGGCGCACCGTTCACGGTGTCCCGGTCTACGACACCGTGCACCAGGCCCTTGACCGACACCGCTGCACGGCTGCCGTGATCGCGGTCCCATCAGCGGCCGCCCGGGACGCGGCCTTGGAGGCCATCTGGAACGGGATCCCCCTGATCGTCATCGTGACCGAGCGGATCCCCCGGCGGGACACTGTGGAGATCCTCGCCCTCGCCGCCCGCCGAGGCACTCGGGTCGTGGGCCCGAACTCCCTCGGCTTGATCGCACCTGACCGGACGAAGGTCGGGATGGTCGGAGGCCCGGCCGCCGACGTCCGCAAGGCCTATCGGCGGGGGCCGGTCGGGGTCATCTCGCGCTCCGGAGGCATGACCACCGAGATCGCCAACCTGCTCAGCCTCCACGGAATCGGCCAATCCACCTGTGTCAGCATCGGCGGGGACCCGATGGTGGGGTCCAGTTACTCCGACCTGGTTCCCCTCTTCGCCAAGGATCCAGAGACGGCGGCGGTGGTCCTCTTCTGTGAACCGGGGGGCTCGGCCGAGGAGCATTGGGCCGAGGGGGTGCTGCGCCAGGGGACACCCCTGCCCATCATCGCCTTCGTGGCCGGCTGCTTTGCCGACAGGATGCCCGGGACCCGCTTCGGTCACGCGGCGGTGATCGTGGAGGGGACTCGGGGGAGCACGGCGGGCAAGATCGCCGCCTTCCGCCGGGCCGGGGTCCTGGTGGCCGAGGAGTTCTCTGACATCGTCCCCCTGCTGAAGAAGGCACTCGGGCGGAAACACCCGGTTCATGGTTCACAGTTCACGGTTCATGGTGGGAGATGAGGCAGGTCGCCCAGAACATTTTCATCAAGGTAGAGGTGAACGACCCCAAATGCCTGGGGGTGGCTGCCTGTGGCGAGTGCATCCGGGTCTGCCCCGTGAACATCTTTGAGCCCCGGGGGGACCGGATCGGTATCCAGGAGGAGGACGAGTGCACCCTGTGCGGCCTCTGCCTGGTCTGCCCCACCGAGGCCATTACGATCCGCAAGCTGTACGACGAGGCCGAGCCGATCCTGTCCCGGCACCCGGCCTTGAAGAGGACCTAAGGCATGGCCGGGGCAACGCGCCAGATCGCTGAGTTCGTTTGCGGTACTTCCGCCGAGGTGCTGCCACCGGCGGTCATCCGGATGGCGGAGCTCTCCCTCCTGGACTGGCTCGGCTCGGCGGTGAGCGGAAGCAGGAGCCAGCCCACCCGCGCCCTGATGGAGATCGTCAAGGCGATGGAGAGGGTGGGCGAGGCCACCCTGATCCCGGACGGGACGCGGGCACCGGCCTACTGGGCGGCCTTGGTGAACGCCGCCTCCTCCCACGTCACCGAAATGGATGACCTCCACAAGCCCTCGGTGGTCCATCCGGGCGCCCCGGTCATCCCGGCCGCCTTGGCCATCGCGGAGAAGACGGGCGCCGCCGGGCGGGACCTGATGGCCGCTATCGCTGTAGGCTACGAGGTGGCGATCCGGGTGGGCGAGTGCGTGGGGCCGACCCACTACCACTACTGGCACAGCACCGGGACCTGCGGCATCTTCGGGGCTGCGGCGGCCGTCGCACGCCTCCTCGGTCTCAGCGCCGAAGCGACGGTGTGGGCCCTGGGCTCCGCCGGGACCCAGGCTGCGGGACTCTGGGAATTCCTGGTGGACGGGGCGATGTCGAAGCAACTGCACCCGGCCAAGGCGGCCGCGGACGGCCTTCTGGCGGCCCTCATGGCGGCCCAGGGCTTCACCGGGGCCACCCGGATCTTCGAAGGGGAAAAGGGCTTCTGTGAGGCGACCTCGGAGGCACCGGATTACCGCCGCCTCACCGACGGGCTGGGGGCGAACTACCGGATCCTGGGGAATTCCTTCAAGGCCCATGCCGCCTGCTATCACATCCACTCCACGATCGATGCCGTCCTCCAGCTCCGCGCCGAGCATCCACTGAGCCCCGAAGTCATCTCCGGGGTGACGGTCCGGCTCTATCCCGTCGCCCTGGATCTCTTAGAGAAGGTCGAGCCCGACTCCCCCTATGCTGCCAAGTTCAACATTCCCTTCTGCGTGGCCGCCGCCCTCTCCTGGGGCAAGGTGGATCCTGACGCCTTCAGCAGCGAGGCGCTCGGGCATCCCCAGATGCGCCGACTCATGAAGATCGTCCGGCTCGAGCGGGATTCGGCGCTCAGCGCCGAGTACCCCGACAAGTGGCCCGCCCACGTCACCATCGAGACACGCCGGGGAGAGCGCTACGCGGCCCACTGCGAGGTCCCCAAGGGAGACCCCCGCAACCCCATGACCGAGGAGGAACTCACGGCCAAGTTTCGGGACCTCGCCGCCCCCATCCTCCCCACTGCCTCTATCCCCCCGCTCATCGAGCGTTGCCTGGGTCTGCACAAGACCCCAACCGTGCGAGGCTTCCTGGCCGGCCTCGACCCGAAGCAGAACTCCAAGTGATGCTGTTGTGGCTGGAGGGACTTTGCCTGATCGGGATCGGGTGCTACCTCGTCCGTCTCCTCTTGGAGGCCCTCACTACCTGGTGGTGGGTCACCCGGGTCGGTGATCCGGCTCCTACATCCTTCCCGCCCCTGAGCGTGATCAAGCCGGTCCGGGGCCTGGACCAGGAGGCCCGCGAGAACTTCCTGAGCTTCATCGAGACGGATTATCCGGGCCCGGTCGAGGTCCTGTTCTGCGTGGAAGAGGAGACCGATCCGGTGATCCCGGTGATCCGGACCCTGATCGCGGACCATCCCGGTCGTGCCGTGCGCCTGATCGTGGCCCCACGCCAGAATCCGCGCTGGCTCGGCAAGATGGCGAATCTCGTGGCCGGGGTGCGGGCAGCCCGGTTCGACTGGCTCGTCTTCAGCGACTCAGATGTGAGGGCCGATCGCCGATTCCTCCAGGACCTGACCGCGCCGCTCCATGAGCCGAGGATCGGGCTCACCTGCGGCTACCCGGTCCACCGGGGCGCCAGGAACTGGGTGGCGGCGCTCCTGGCCCTTTTCGTGCACGAGGCCCTGCCCGCCGCCGTCCTATTCTTCCTCTCGGGGGGAGGGAAGATGGCGATTGGGGCTAGCATGGCCATTCGCCGCGACGTCCTCGACCGGATCGGCGGCCTCGAACCGCTGGGTGAGGAGCTCGCGGATGATGCCGCCCTCGGCCGCGCGGTGAGTCAGGCTGGCTACCGGGTCCACCTCGTCCGGCATCCGATCCCGATTATCCATGCGCGGGGAAGCCTGACCGAGTGGTGGCAACAGATGGTGCGGTGGCTCACCACGGTCCGGCACACCATGCCGGCGCTCTACCTCGCCCTCCCCATCCTGGACAGCGGCATCCCCCTGGCCCTGGGCTACTGGCTGCTCGACACCGCAAGCGGCGGTGGGGGGAAAGGGCTCATGCTGCTCGCCACGGTGATGGTGAGCCGTGTGACCTCGGCCTCCCTCACCAACCTCGCCTTTGCCAAGGATCGAGCGCTCTGGTCAAAGCTTTGGCTCGTCCTGCCCCTGGATCTCGTGAAGCCTTGCCTCTTTATCCATGGGCTGTTAGCGCGTGAGGTTACCTGGCGGGGACGTCGCTTGCGGCTTACCCGGGAGGGACGGGCCATCCTCCTCGGCCCGAGCTGAATCAGGTATTTCCTTGCGGGAGTCGTTGGCACAAATCTCGCAGCAGGGCTCGACCATGCGACTGCCCTACTGGCTCATGCTGATCCTCGCGGCCCTGATCGCGGTCCTGGCCACTGTGCAGGTCCTCTCCTTCGTCCGGGACCAGGAGCAGACCGAGAGCAATCGGCCCGCCTTCGACGCCCTCCGATCCCTAGATCGGCCCTCCTTCCCTCGCTGACCTCCACCTTGCTACTGCTCTAATTTCACCCTGGGAAAGGGCAGGCCTGGGGGTGTCGAGGGCGAGCGTGTTATTGTGAGACCTGGCCCCACAACTTCCCATTGATCTGAGGTGCACCCATTGGCGAAAAGGCCACGCTCTCACAAGCTAACCGAGCGACACGCAACGGTGCGGTCGGCGCTCAGGCAGG
>JBHIAD010000035.1:0-13465 GCA_046758405.1 Methylomirabilales bacterium (SeqCode) | reverse complement strand
GGATGATGTCCGCCGCCTGCCGCTTGGTGCCCACGAACAGGATCGGTTCCCGGCTGGCGGCCACTTCGCGGCAAAACTCGTAGGCCCGGTGGAACTGCTGGATCGTTTTCTGGAGATCGATGATGTAAATCCCGTTACGCTCCCCAAAGAGGTAGCGCTTCATCTTGGGGTTCCAGCGTTTGGTTTGGTGTCCGAAGTGTACGCCAGCCTCCAGGAGCCCTTTCATCGTGACAACGGCCATAAGTCCTCCTCGTCTCTCTGGTTGTCCCTCCGCTCCCATCCCCTCACCCGTGAATCCGCCTGTGGCAGACACCCGCCGGGTGATCTGGAAGCGTGTGAATTTACAGCCCCTCACATGTGTTCATACATATGCTCATATCACATTTTCCTCGTAACTGACAAGGAGAAAGCCTGGGCGGTAGGAGCGGGCCGCACGAGCCCGGCAGCCGCCCTGCGGTTCCCTAGGATCGATACCCCACGTTGATCCGGACGTAGTCTTCGGTCAGGTCGCAGGTCCAGGCCACCGCCTCGCCACCCCCACCGCCGAAATCGATCTCGAGCGAGAATTCCGGTGCCGCCATCGCTGCCCCTGCCTGGGCTTCGGCTTCGGGACCGAGGCCCACTCCCTTGCGGACCACCGGTACCTCAGCGATGTTGATCGAGATCTCTTCGGGTCTGAGGGGAATCCCGGCCGAGCCGAGGGCCGCCATGATCCGTCCCCAGTTACAGTCCTGGGCGTAGCAAGCGGTCTTCACCAGAGGGGAATTGGCGACGCGAAGAGCGAACGCGTGGGCTGCCTCACGTGTCCGTGCCCCCTTGACATGGACACTGACGAGCTTCGTCGCTCCCTCTCCGTCTTGGGCTATTGCCCGAGCGAGCGCCGTTGCGACCTGGGAAAGCGCACATTCGAACAGCCGGGCTCCGTCGCTGCCGGGCCGAAGGGGCGGTGTCCCCGAGGCCCCGGTGGCGAAACACAGGACCGTGTCGTTGGTGCTCGTGTCTCCATCCACGGTCACACAGTTGAAGGAGCGGTCCACGACCCGACCCAGGATCTCCTGGAGGTGGGGAGCCTCGATGGTCGCGTCGGTGGCCAGAAAGGCAAGCATGGTGGCCATCCGGGGACCGATCATCCCCGAACCCTTGGCGATGCCTCCGACGCGGATGGGCGCGCCGCCGAGCAGGAATTCATCCGCGGCCTCCTTGGCCCGCGTATCGGTGGTGAGGATGGCATGGGCCGCTGCCTCTCCTCCGGTTTCATCCAGTCGGGCGGCTGCCTCGACAGTACCGGCTCGCACCTTCTCCATGGGGAGGCGCGTGCCGATCACGCCAGTCGAGCAGACGAAGACCTCCGCTGCAGATACCCCAAGGGCCCTCGCGGCGGCGGCGGCCATTGCCCGCGCGTCGTCCATCCCTGCCTGGCCGGTACAGCAATTGGCGTTGCCGCTGTTTGCCACGATGGCGGCGAGGCGCCCCCCCCGTAGATGTTCCTGACAGAGCAGGACGGGCGGCGCCTTGACCTGGTTCGTGGTGAACAGGCCGGCAACCGGACTCGCGATTCGGGGGACAATGAGGGCGAGGTCGGGTCCCGATTTCTTGATACCCGCAGCGACTCCAGCCGCCCGCACACCCCGCGGGGCCGTGATCCCTCCAGGAACCGTGCGTATGGGTTCGGACATCGTTCGTACCGCTCGCCTGCTAGGGGAAGAGGGCGGCCGCACCCAGTCCAGAGGTTTCGGGAAGGCCGGCCATCAGGTTCATGACCTGCACGGCCTGACCAGCTGCCCCCTTCCCCAGGTTGTCGATCGCCGAAACGCTGATCACCCAGCCGGTCCGTTCGTCCACCGTGACCCCGATATCGCAATAGTTTGACCCGAGGACCTGTTTGGTCTCGGGGAACTGTCCTAGGGGACAGATGCGCACGAAGGGCTCCCCGGCGTACGTTTTTCGGTAACAGTCCCGAAGGGTAGGTGGTTTCACCGGCCGGCTGCAGCGGGTGTAGATTGTGCTGAGGATGCCGCGGGATGTCGGGACGAGGTGCGGGGTGAAGGTCACGCGGATCGGCCGCCCGATCGCCTCGCCGAGCACCTGCTCGATCTCCGGGGTGTGGCGATGGGAGGCGACCGCATAGGCCTTCAGGTTCTGGTGCACCTCTGAGAAGGTTAACGCAAGATCAGCCTTCCGCCCTGCCCCCGATGTTCCTGAGGCAGCGTCCACGATCAGGGACTCGGGGTCGACGATTCCCTCTCGGAGCAGCGGGAGCACTCCCAGGATCGCGCCTGTCGAATAACAGCCCGGAACGGCGACGAGTGCAGCGTGTCGGAGACGCTCCCGATAGAGTTCCGGGAGGCCATACACCGCCTCTCGGAGCAGATCGGGCGCTTGGTGGGGGACCTTGTACCAGGTCTCGTAGAGTTCAGTGGTGCGGAGGCGAAAATCAGCACTCAGATCGATGACCCGCGTTCCATGGGCTACCAGGGCCGCCGCCACCCCGGCCGAGGTGGTGTGCGGCAGGGCCAGGAAGGCGATGTTGACCCGCTCCGCCAGTGCCTCGGGCTTGAGCCTGGTCAGGGGCAGGTCGCACAGGTTCCGGAGCCCGGGAAGGGCCTCACCGATGCTCTGCCCTTCGGAGTGCTCGGAGGTGGCCACCGCCAACTCGACGCGCGGGTGGGCGAGGAGCAGGCGCACGAGCTCGCTTCCAGTGTAGCCGGTTGCACCAGCGATCCCGACCGTGAGCCGGTCAGCCATGCTTGCTCCTCACGCCCATAAAAAAAGAAGGCCACCAGGGGTGGCCTTCTCCACAGTTACCAGTCGTTGTCAGCGTTTTGAGAACTGGAACCGGGCTCTGGCCCCTCGCTGGCCGTATTTCTTGCGTTCTTTCACGCGGGGGTCGCGAGTCAGAAAGCCCGCCCTCTTCAGCGCCGGTCGGAACTCTTCGTTGAGGTTGAGCAAGGCCCGTGAGAGCCCATGGCGAATCGCCCCTGCCTGCCCCGAGGGCCCCCCACCCTTCACGTTCACGATGACATCGTACTTTCCTTCGATGCCGGCGAGTTTGAGGGGTTGGCTGATGATCATCCGGAGGACCGCTCGGCCGAAGTAGTGCTCAGGTAGACGCCGGTTGATGGAGATCTGTCCAGCACCCGCCTGCAATCGGACACGGGCCACCGCGGACTTGCGTCGTCCAGTCCCAGTAAAAGTCGCCGTCGCTTTCATCGCTCGTTTCCGCCCAGGTGCAGGGGCACGGGCTTCTGTGCTGCATGCGGATGTTGCTCATTGGCGTAGACTTTCAACTTCTTCACCAGGGCATCCCCCAGCTTGTTCTTGGGAAGCATCCCCCGGACAGCCAAGTGGATGACTCGCCCCGGGTGCTTCTGGAGCATCTGCCCGGCTGTCATGGACCGAATGCCACCGGGGTAGCCCGAATGGTGCCGGTACACCTTCTGGTGGAGCTTCTTCCCGGTGAGGCGCACCTTTGCCGCGTTGACCACAACCACAAAGTCCCCCGTGTCAGCGTGCGGGGTGAACTGCGGCCTATGCTTCCCCCGCAGGATCAGGGCGATCTGGCTCGCCAAGCGACCGAGGACCTTGCCATGGGCATCTACGACATGCCACCGACGCTCGATGTCGGAGGGTCTTGGTGAGTAGCTCTTCATCTCTCCCCCGTCCCTCGGGCCAAGAAACCTAATCGTGTCAATGTATACGGCCGTGCTAACTTTGTCAATGAAAACTTGGGCTTCGCGCGGCCTCACCGGTTCCGTTCGAAGATAATCCGCAGGCCTGTCAAGGTCAGAAGGGGGTCCACATGCTTGACCGTCTCCGACTCGGCGAGGATCAGGTGGGCAAATCCCCCCGTCCCGACTACCGCTGGCTGACCTCCGAGCTCGTGGCTGATGCGACGGACCATTCCATCCACCAAGCTCATGGTCCCGAAGAAGAGTCCTGCCTGGATGCTCTGCACGGTATTCTTTCCAATCACCGACCTCGGCCGCACGAACTCGACACGAGGCAACTTCGCCGCCCGCTCAAACAGCGCTTCAGCCGAAATCCCCACCCCGGGGCTGATGGCCCCCCCGAGGTATTCCCCCCGCTCTGAGATCGCATCAAAGGTGGTGGCCGTTCCGAAGTCGACGACAATTGCCGGGCCCCCGTACGCCTCGTAGGCAGCCACAGCATTCACGATCCGATCAGCACCGACCTCACGAGGGTTGTCATACAAAACCGGCATCCCGGTTTTGATGCCTGGTTCAACCGTCAGCGGTAGGACCCCGAGGAGTCGTTGACCCACTTCGGTCCACGTGGCGTCGAGGGAGGGGACTACGGAGGCCTGGATCATCCCGGTCACCCGCTGGATGGGGATCCTCGCACTTGTGAAGAGGTTCGTTACCAGGACACTGTACTCGTCCGGGGTTCCGTCGCGTCGGCTGGCGATTCGCCAGTGATGGCGAAGGGTCTGGCCCTCGAAGAGCCCAATCCCGATGATGGTGTTCCCGATGTCGACCGCAAGCAGCATCGTGTCAGTTCCCTGGGGGGAATCCTGCAGCATGCGGACCAGGAGCGCATGCATGAGGGAGCTCGACGATCCGGCGAAGGGCTTCCCAGATCTCCTGCGATACCCTGCAGCGTTTCCCCTCGCAGGAAAGCTGCCTCACTCCTCGGGGTTCCCTGGCCACTCCGAGAGGCCGGTCTCGCCTGCGGTGATCCGTCGGACTCTGCCATCATCAAGACGGACCCGCAGGGCTCCGTCGGCCTCGATTGTCTCCCCCCATGCCGAGCAGACCTCGGTTTCGCTGCGGACGGTCAGACGGCTTCCGATCGTGATACAGAGCGACCGTGCCCGGTCGAGAAGCTCCAGGTGAGCCGATGTCGTGTAACAAAGGTACCAGTCGTCAAGGCGCCTGTACAGGGCCCGGGCCAAGGCTGTTCGGTTCCAGCGCCGACCGGTGGTGAGCTCGAGGGAGGTCGCTCCTTCGCGGACTTTTGCCGAGAAGTGCTCGGGTCGGTGGTGAACATTGAGGCCGATCCCGAGGACGATATACCGGAGGTGGTCTCCCACGAAGCGCGCTTCGCCGAGGACACCCCCGACCTTCCGGCCTCCGAGCATGAGGTCATTCGGCCACTTCAGCCGGCACCCGATCGGGTACCCGCTGCCGTTGATTGCCTCGCAGGCGCTCACGGCACCGAGGAGGCTGATGAGAGGGACCAGATGAGGGTCAACCCGCGGTCGGAGGAGCACCGATGTCCACAGGCCGAGGCCAGGGGCAGACTCCCAGGATCGACCGAGTCGTCCTCGCCCAGCCCGCTGACTCTCGGCCAGGATAACAGTCCCTTCAGACGCCCCCCCATCCGCCAGGTGCATGGCCTCGGTGTTCGTCGAATCCACCTCATGCAGGACTACCACTCGTCGTCCCACGATCCGGGTCCCCAGGCCGGTGCTGATCGCGTCAGCATCAAGCCCTTTCGGGTTTCCAGCCTTCTGCTCAACTCCCCCGCGGGGTTCCCTCACCCCTCTGCCCTCAACATCTCGCGGTGGGCCTTCAGTTTTTCCCGGGTGTCCCGGAGGCCTTGGAGCTTTGCCTGTTCCTTTGCAACAACCTCGTCAGGCGCACGTCGGAGGAAATCCTCATTCGCGAGCTTCCGCGTCAATCGTTCGAACTCCTTCTCCGTCTTCTGAAGTTCCCGCTCGAGGCGCGAGAGCTCTTTGGTCACATCGATCACGCCGGTCAGCGGAATGTAGATCTCCATCTCGCGAACCACCGTGTGGGCTGAGCAGGTGGGACGCGTGAGGGCGGCGTCCACCTCGACCCGTTCGGCACGGGCCAGGGCCAGGATGTAGTGGCGGGTAGCTTGGATCGTAGCGGCAGCCTCGCCGTGGGCGCGGATCTGAACCGTCAGCCAGGTGGATGGGGGAATGCGGGTCTCCGATCGGATGTTCCGAATGGCGCGGATCACCTCCATCATGGTCTCCGTCGCCCCCACCGCCTCGGGGTCCCGCCAGGCCGGATCGGGCTCTGGCCATGGGGCGATGGTGAGGCTCTCACCCCGACGAGGAAGCTGCTGCCAAATTGCTTCTGAGAGAAAGGGCATGAACGGGTGAAGGAGTCTGAGCGCCACCTCGAGTCCATGCACCAGGAGGCGTCGGCCACCCGCGGGGTCAGGTGCGTGGTTGGCCCTCACGATCCGACTCTTGACCAGCTCGAGGTACCAGTCGCAGTACTCATGCCAGAGGAACTGGTAGATCTGCCCCGCTGCATCGTTGAAGCGAAACTCTTCCAGGGCTTTGGTGACACCATCGACCAGGTCCTGGAGCCGACTCATCAGCCATCGATCGGTGAGGTCAAGCGTCGAGCGCGGTGGAACAGGTTCCGCCTCCATCGCCGACCGGTCACCATCGGTCAGGTGCATGGCCACAAAGCGGTGCGCATTCCAGACCTTGTTGCAGAAGAGACGGTACCCTTCAATCCGATCCTCGGAGAGCTTCATGTCCCGCCCCTGGGCGGCCAGCGCCGCCAGGGTGAACCTGAGCGCGTCCGCCCCGTACTTGTCAATGACCGTGAGGGGGTCGATCACGTTGCCGCGGGACTTGGACATCTTCGCCCCCTCCTCGTCCCGGACGAGGGCATGGATGTACACCTGACGGAAGGGGACCTCACCCATGAACCGGAGCCCCATCATGATCATGCGGGCTACCCAGAAAAAGAGGATGTCGAACCCAGTGACGAGGACGGAGGTCGGGTAGAAGGTCCGTAGCTCGGATGTGTTCTCCGGCCAGCCGAGGGTGGAGAAGGGCCACAGCGCTGAGGAGAACCAGGTATCGAGCACGTCAGGGTCCTGGACCAGATCACGCCCCCCGCACCGGGGGCAACCGTGCGGCTTCTCGCGCGCGACGATGGGCTGGGCCTCCGGAAGGAAAATGTAGGTTTCCCTCGTAGGCTGCGGGGGCCTACCGCCCTCTTCCACAAAGCCGACCGCGTGCGCCGTCTTGACAATGTTTGCCGCATCACACGTCAGGCAGTACCAGGCGGGTATCCGATGGCCCCACCAGATCTGCCGGGAGATGCACCAGTCCCGAATATTGTGCATCCAGTCGAAGTAGTTCCGCTCCCACTGGTCCGGGATGATGCGGACCCGCCCCGCCTCCACGACGCGGATCGCCGGCTCGGCCAGGGGCTTGACGCGGATGAACCACTGGGGCGCAAGGAATGGCTCGATGACGGTGTGGCAACGGTAGCAGTGGCCGACGGCGTGGCGGTGTGATTCCTCCTTCACCAGAAGCCCGTTGGTCCTGAGATCCTCGAGGATGTTCCTGCGGACCTCGTACCGGTCCCCCCCGACGTAGCGCTGCGCTTGAGCGTTCTCAATCCTTTCCCCTGCATCATCCACCAGAAACGCGCCCGTGATCCTGCCCTTTTCATCGAAGGCGTTGATGGGTCGCAGCCCATGCCGTGCGCCGATCTCGTAGTCACTTGGGTCATGCCCAGGGGTCACCTTCAGGGCTCCGGTGCCGAAGTCCTTCGCCACCGCGCGGTCGGCGATGACCGGCAGCTTGCGGCCCACCATCGGGAGGAGGACCGTCCGGCCGACCACATCCCGGTAGCGGAGATCCTCCGGGTGGACCGCCACCGCCGCATCCCCGAGCATCGTCTCGGGTCGGGTCGTGGCCACGACGAGGCCGTTCCTCGGGTCTTCGGCAAAGGGATATCGGATGCTCCAGAGGTGGCCCTCCACCTCTTCGTGCACGACCTCGATGTCCGCGAGCGCAGTTTGGCAGCGCGGGCACCAGTTCACCAGCCGCTCGGCCCGGTAGAGGAGGCCGTCCTCGAAGAGCCGGACGAACACCTCGGTGACTGCCCGGGAGCGGGGGGGATCCATCGTGAAGCACTCGCGCACCCAATCGCAGGAGGCCCCGAGCTGTTTCAGCTGTCGGATGATCGTGCCTCCGGACTCTGCTTTCCACTTCCAGACCCGCTCGATGAAGGTATGCCGTCCAATGTGGTACCGGCTCAGTCCCTCCCGGGCAAGTTGTTTCTCCACCACATTCTGGGTGGCGATCCCGGCGTGGTCGGTGCCGGGCATCCAGAGGCTGTTGTACCCCTGCATCCGCCGCCACCGGATGAGGATGTCCTGCAATGTGTTGTTCAGGGCATGGCCCATGTGGAGGGACCCCGTGACATTCGGGGGTGGGATGACGATGCAGTACGGGTGATTGAGAGAGTTCTCGTCGGCGTGGAAGTAGCCTCGTGCCTCCCAGAAGGTGTACCAGCGCGCTTCGACTTCGCGTGGTTCGTACCCCTGATGAGAGCCTTCGGTCATCAGGCACCTCGGTGACCAACGTGCCGGGGAAAGACAAACGGGGTCAGAGGAGCCCCTCTCACCCCGGCATCGGCACTGGTCAGTTATTGCTTATCCTTGACAGCAGCCTTGATCCGTTCGATCTCTTGATTGATCAGATGTTCCGCGAGGTCGGGCACAACCTCCCAGACGACCTGTTCGATCCGCTCGATGAGTTTCTCGCGCAGCTCCTCGACCACCCGGGTGGCGACTTGGTCTGTGAGATCCGACGAGGGTGCCGCCGGGCCGCGCGTGGGGCGGGAGCTCGGCGGCTTGGCTCCGACGGCACGTCCTTCGGACGGCGGGGTAAGGGTTCGCTCGCTCGCTGCATGGGCCTGCAGCTCTGTTGGTGAAGGTTCGAGCTCGAAGACGGGTTCCGGAGTCGCCGTGTCTGGCACGGCCTCAGTATCGCCAGGACCCAAGCCGAGGGACGTCGCCATTCCGGCCACATCAGAGGTCTGTTCGATTTCAAGCGGTGGGCCACTGTCCTTCCCCCCCCCTGATTCATCAACGGGTGCCCCGAGGTCCAGTCCTTCGATTCCCTCTCCGCTGAGTTCATAGGCCGGGGTCGCCGATTCCAGGTCCACCTCCTTCGATCCGAGATCCGCCAACTCCCACTGAGGCCCTGCCCCGACCTCGAGGGGGGATTCGAGCTCGAGGGCAGGTGTCTGCGTGGTCGGCGTCTGGGGAGGGGCAGTTTCGGCTGGTGCGTGGCGTACTTCCGCCGATGGGGGGACGGCCTGCTCAGCCCCTGGCCTCAATTCGCCAGGACGTGAGGTGAGAAGTCCTTTCACTTTCGTGATCAGGGTCTGCGAGTCGAAGGGCTTGCTGACAATTTCGTTTGCCCCGAACTGGCGGCCCTGAGCTTCATCCACGTTTTCGAAGGTGCCAACCAGCAAGATAATCGGTATCCCCTTTAACTGGGGATCCTGCCGAATTGTCCGGCAGACTTCGTCACCGGGTGTATCGGGTAGACTCAGATCCATCAAGATGAGATCTGGACGAACCGTCCGAGCTTTCGTCAGTGCTTCAGCGGCGGTCTTGGCTTGGACGAGCTCGACATTCTCTTTGCTCAACGTGAACTCGACGACCTTTTGAATCGTGATGCTATCGTCGGCCACGAGGATGCGGGCACCCATCCGTCCCTCCTCACCCTGTGCTCCGTACGGAACTTAAGTGCAGAGATTTATTGGGCCCTATCCAAAGGAGGCTATCCCGGTCTCTGAGAGATGTCAAGCGCTTTCTCCCGAGACTCCGCTGGCGGTTGCGTCGCTCTTTGGGAGAATTTGAGTTGACTTTCGAGCGGAGACCCGATAGATTTCTCACCACGGCGGTCGGGCACCAGAAGGGGTATGGCATGGGCAGTTTTGCGTACTTCCGAGGCCAGAGCATTCCCCTCGAACAGGCCACGGTCAGTATCCGGACGAATGCGCTGCACTACGGGACGGGGGTGTTTGAGGGGATCAGGGCGTACTGGAACGGAGATCGCGCGCAGCTGTACATCTTTATGATGGCCGAGCACTATGAGCGGTTCCTCCGCAATTGCCGCGTGTTGCGTCTCCACGTCGGGAAGGACGTCAAGGAGCTGTCGGATATCACCCTCGAGCTCCTGCGCAAGAACGGCCACCGTGAGGATACGTACATCCGCCCCATTGCCTTCATCGGCTCCGAGGGACTCGGCCCCAAGCTCGTCGGCTACGAGACGGCCTTTGCCATCTACACCCTCCCGCTCGGGGACTACATTGATACCGATACGGGAATCAAGGTGGGCTTCAGCTCGTGGCGCCGGATCAGCGACAATATGATTCCGGCACGATGCAAGGTCACAGGGGGGTACGTGAACTCGGCTCTGGCGAAGACTGAGGCCCTGGAGCAGGGGTTTGACGAGGCCTTGCTCCTCACCAGTGATGGATACCTTTCCGAAGGGTCGGCGGAGAATATTTTCCTCATCCGCGGCAACAAACTGATTACGCCTGATCTCTCCTCCGATATCCTCGAAGGGATCACCCGCGACGTCCTGCTCCGAGTCTGCCGGAACGAGCTCGGGTTGACCGTCGAAGAGCGGAAGGTGGCGCGCTCCGAGATCTACCTTGCCGACGAGGCCTTCCTGTGTGGCACCGGTGCGCAGGTGTCGCCGATCATCGCAGTGGACCGGCGGCCTCTTTCCGAAGGCCGGGCTGGTCCCATCACCTTGAAGATTCAGAAGCTCTATTTTCAGATTGTCAAGGGTGAGCATCCGCGCTTCCACGACCTGTGCACCCCGGTCTATTAGTCTATTAGTGCACGAGAGACCCGACGGCGCAGTGGGACTGAACGTGCGCAGGCTCGTTTCAGTGGGAGCCCCCCCTCAAACACAAACAGGGGAAATCGGGGGGTGTCCCCTCCGGTCGTTCGTACCCGCAGTGCATAGAGCGCAGGAGTCTTTTTTCTCCGTCTCGTGCACACCTTCGGAACCCCTCGCGCCAGTGGTATCCTCTCACCCAGTGGATCCCGGTGCCCTTCCCCCTGCCAATGGGCATTGGAGACAGCGGGTATCGGTCGGGGAGAGCGTCGTGCGAAGCAAGTCCGAATGTACCCGCGATGGACCGTCCTGCCGATGGGCACGATGACCTGAATGGGCGCACCCGCTCATGTCCGGCTTCAACCAAATTCAATAATGAGAAACTGGACACCCCGCGTGGCCGCTTGCGGAGGGTCATGAGCTGGATTGGAAACGGGGAGGTTGAATTGAAGCAGCCAGCAGGCCATCGCCGAGGCTTGCTGGCCTTGGGGTTCCTGTTGTTCCTTGGCCTCGGGATCGTCGGAGGGAAGCTCTTGTTCCGGGGAGAGGTGAAACCCTGGAAGTCAGCCTTGAGCTACCAGGCCCTTTCCCCTGCTGCCCAGGCCAAATGTGATCAAGTTCTGGCGTGGACGTTCGCTGGTTACGAACAGGCTCATGGTGTGAGTGCCGGGCGGGCAATGCAGGTCTTTCCCCTTCAGGAATACGAGAACTGGATTGCAAGCATGTGCACCCCGGAGGTATTCCAGCAGATGGAGGAGTTTGAACGCTCGCAATACGGATTTCCGGGTAGGGGGTCTCCTGGCGAGACAGAGTCTTCCCCCTCCCCGCCCCCTTCGGGCTTCGGGCCTCTCGAGCCAATTCCCCCACCGCGGCTTCCTACCCTTCCAGGCCGGTAGGGACATTCGGCGGAGACAACACTTGCCCTATTTGCTCGGGCGGTTTGGTTTGATCTTGCGGAGCTTCGGGATGAGGCGCAGGAGATTCTTTCTCCGGGATGCTCGGAGCAGAGGGCCGGGCGTACGAGGAGCTGTCGACGAGGGTTTTCCTTTCACTTCAACCCCTGGGGACCTATCCAGTCCCCTGCCCGGGCTCAATGACGACGTAGCGGTTCACGCCGTTCCGGCTCAGCAGAAGCAGTGTCCCTTTCTTTTTTGAGCGCTTCAGCGCAGCCCGGAACTCATGCACGGAGTTGACGGAAGCTCGATTAACTTCAAGGATCACGTCTCCCGACCGTACGTCTGCTGCAGCAGCCGCACCGTTCGGATCTACCCCGGTCACAACGACCCCCTGGGGCACCTTGAGGCCTAGCTGTTCGGCAATCTCAGGTGTGACCTTCTGGACCGTGAGTCCGAAGGAGGCTACAGAGGGGGTTGGGCCCGCCTTGGCTTGCTCCTCTTGGAGTTGACCGATCTTCACCCCGAGGGTCCGGTCCCTCCCGTCACGGAGGATGGTGACGGTGGATTTGGTGCCTGGGGGGGTTGCGGCCACGAGGCGTGGCAATTCTTGGGAGCTCTTCACCCGTCGCCCGTTGAACCCGATGATGACGTCCCCCTGCTTGAGGCCTGCCGCGGCCGCTGGGCTTCCTGGGACGACCTCGGCCACCAGCGCCCCTTCGGCCTTCTCCATCTCAAGGGTGCGGGCGATCTCGGGGGTCACATCCTGGATGGCGACGCCGAGCCATCCGCGGACCACCTGCCCGCGTTCCTTGAGGTCAAAGAGAATAATCTTGGCGAGATTGATCGGGATCGCGAACCCGATCCCGACGGATCCGCCCGTTCGCGAGAAGATCGCACTGTTAATGCCCACGACGGTCCCCTGGGTGTCGATCAGGGGGCCGCCGGAGTTCCCCGGGTTAATAGAGGTATCCGTTTGAATGAAGTCATCGTAAGGCCCGGTGCCGATCACCCGACCTTTTGCGCTTACGATCCCCGTGGTGACCGTCTCGATAAGGCCAAAGGGGTTGCCGATGGCCATGACCGGTTCGCCGACCTCGAGCCGGTCCGAGTCGCCGAAGGGGATCACGGGGAGGCCGGTCGCGTCGATCTTCAGGAGGGCGAGATCGGTCTTGGGGTCGGTGCCGACGATTTTGGCCGTGAATTCCCGATCATCATGAAGTTTCACGATGACTTCCGATGCATTGGCGATAACATGATTGTTGGTAACGATGAAGCCGTCCGGATTGACGATGACCCCCGATCCCAGGCTCTGGCGCTTGAGCACCCGCTCCCCCGGTTCCCCGAAAAATCGGCGGAACATTTCGCCGAAGGGGTCGCCGGGCGGAAAGGGAAGTTCGGGTCTCCCCCCACCCTTGATGACTTGGGTGGTGCTGATGTTCACCACGGCCGGCTTGGCCTGCTTTGCGAGGTCCACCCAGACCAGGGGGTTGAAACTTTTCGCTTTTCCGTCAGGCGCCTTCTCGGTCCAGAGGGGCTCGGCCGCCCCGGACTCCGCCGCCGCCAGGGCCACGGCAATCGCCAGCAAGGTGGCCGACGCCCATCGAAGAGGCCAACGCCTCGCCCGCAGACTTCTGGCACATTGTGTCTCGCTCACGCTCTGCTGACCTCCTTCCCCTCCCGTGGTGGTGTTGGGGAGAAGTGATGCACGCCACACTCCTCTGGTTCGCATGGGGAGGTGGCGCACTCGTGATGCTCTCAGCCCGTCATTCATGATACACCCTTTCGGTTCGGTCATCAACCGGGGCTGTCAAAGCCAGGAACGACTCAAAGAGTCAAGAGGCACTCGCCATGTCCTTTGCTCGTGGCTGTGAGCGTGATGGTCCCCCCCACCGGCCACAGGATATTCTCCCGCCCGTGGCCACATGGGAACGGATAGAAGCACGGCACATCAAGTTCTTGGGCG
>JBHIAD010000034.1:0-13514 GCA_046758405.1 Methylomirabilales bacterium (SeqCode) | reverse complement strand
TGGCATTGCACGACTTCTTTCACGCGTACCGAATCGAGGAGCTGCTTCTTCGCAAGGATTGACCGCTCCCTTCTTTATCATTGGAAGGCGGCTGAGTCTCGCGGCCTAACACTGCCCTCTATCCACTGCGGTGTAGATTCCAACCAGGAATCCTCTGCGGGACTTGGGAGGGTGGCGTGCCCTGAGCGCTTGACATTGCTCGCAGAATGGGCGATGTCTCAGTCATCCCCCGGGAAGCCGTTGATGCCGGTGTGTCAACGGGAAAGATCTGAACTTTTATTTTTCCTCAGCGGAGAGAGAACAATGGAGCGCATTGAGCGGTGTGATTTTGTGGCCTTGATTGTGCGGGAGATCCCGCGGGCGGTCCAGTTCTATCGAGAGACCCTGGGCCTCCCCCTGCGGTTGGTCCAGGGGAACGACTACGCCCTCTTCCAGGTTGGCGGGATGAAGCTGGCGCTCCAGCGCGCCTGCTCCGCCGGGCCGGACCTGCCCGTGGCCGTTGATCTGGAGGCGCCCGGGGCGAGCTCAAGTGCATCGGTCCTGGTGGCCTTTGGTGTGGGGGACGTGGATCGGTGGTGCGCCACACTCCGGGGGCGGGGGGTGCCGATCTGCCGCGAACCCGCCGATTACCCCTGGGGGGACCGCGAGTTCTCCGTCCGGGACCCCGACGGCCACGTCCTGATCTTCTACGGGCCGCGCAGGGAGGGCGCCCCCCGGCCCGAGGCGGCGTAACGGGGTGAGCCCCCGAGCCGGAAGACGACTCACCAGCTCGCGGGGCGAATGCGCAGGAAGAGGCCCGCCGGTGAGGCGGGTTACCGGCGGATGGCCGGTGTGCACCGGCAGGGGATTCGATTAGCTCGTCTTGCCTTCGAGGGATTGGAGGCGTTTTTCCAGGACGGACTTTTCCATGGCAAGGGACGCCTGGGCCATGAGGAACTCGAGCCCCTCGACATCTCCAACGGGCCGGCCCGTCCCGGCGTCGTCCCCGTAAAAGATCACCACCACCTTCCCCGCCACGATCATCGGGATCAGGATGGCCTCCTTCGGGGTGCTCCCTCCCAGGAGATCGAGGAGGTGCCGGTTCCACTTGCCGGCCGGGACTTCCCCCTGGAATGCGTTCTTGGTGTCAATGACCGTCTTCAAGAGCGAGTCCTCGTTCAGTGGGATCTTTATGCTCCGGACAACCTGGTCCGGCGAGCCTGAGGCGAGCTCCACGCCAAACTGCCCCAACCCACTGATCCCATCCTTGCGCAGGACGAGCAGGACGCCCCGGGTGACCACGTCGGCGGCGTAGCGCATGATACTCAAGGTGATCTCGCCGGTGAAGCTCGGCGACTGGACCTCCTTGAGCAGGGCCTTCAGATTCGCGTGGGCGCGGCGAGGACCGGTCGGGATCGGCTGCTCGGGGCGGGGAGGCGGCGCGGGCTTGGCGGGCTCCGGTGCCGGTGGTTTGGGGGTCGGCGGGGGCGAGACCTCGGCCGCAGGCCGGCCCTTCTTTGCAGCCTCCTCCTGTTCGTCGAGACGGCGGACCCCTTCGAGGAGAAGGTGCTCGGGGTCCATCCCGCCATCCAGGAGGAAATCCTTGGCGTCGACCTCGATCGCGTCTTCAGTCGCGATGTCCATGATATCGAACTTGAAGAAGCCGGTTTTCCAGGTGAGGAATTCAAAAATGACTTGCTCGATCTGCTGTCGGATCGCCTGCTCGAGGAGCTCGGGGGTGATGAACCCCTTTTCGACGAGGATCGTACCGAGCCGTTTTCCTTCCGGGGACCGATGCTGCAACTCGAGGGCAGCCATGAGGGAGTTTTCGGTCAGGTGCTTCTGGCAGATCAGGATGTTGCCGAGGGTGTCGCGGACCGAGTCGGAGGCGGCGTAAATGATCCGCCCCTCCTTGAAGATGATCATCCCGGAGCCTTCCCGCCGGGTGAGCGTCAGCTTGCCCGTCTTCTTGCTCAGGTTCAGGATCTGGAAGATGTCCGGCAGCGCCAGATCTTCCAGACGTCCGACCAACCCCATCGGCGATCCCCCGGGTGAGGGGCGAACTAACCCTTCACAGCGGACTTCGAGGAGAGCAGGGAGTCTATGAGCTGCAGGAGGGCGGCGCCGGACAGGGGCTTGGTGAGATAGGCATTTGCCCCCGCCTTGAGCCCGGCCTCGCGGTCCCCCTCTTCCCCCTTCGTGGTCAGGATGATCACCGGCAGCTCGGTGAGCTTCAGCTCCTGTCGGATGTGGGAGACGAGCTGCAGGCCGTCCATCTGGGGCATCTTGATGTCGGTCACCACGAGGTCCACCCGGTCGCTGGCGAGGCGCTTGGCAGCTTCGGCCCCGTCGGACGCCTCCAGGACCGTGGCCTCCTTCACCTTGCGTAGGGTCAGCCCGATGAGCTGGCGCATGGTGGCCGAGTCATCCACCACCAGAAAGGTTTTCGTCTCCATGCTTCCCCCCCCTCACTTTGCCTTGAGGAGCTCAATGAACCCCTCGATCGTTTTCAGCTTGCGTTCCGCATCCGCGTAGAGCCGGGAGCTGACCACCGCGGTGGCCGCATGGCCGGCGAGCAGGTTCAGCAATTCGTAGTCGGTTGCCGCCAGGGACTCCTTCTGGGACAAGAGCTTGAAGAGGGCGATCAGGCCGACCGGTTCCCGTTTGATCTTCAGCGGCACGGCGCCCAAGGGTCGGCCATGCTCGATGCTCACCTCCGCGGGCGATGCGGCGAAGTAGGCCTCGCCGCTCTCGATGATCTTCTTGGTGACACGCTCGTCGAGGCCCACGGTTCCCGAGGCGATCGCGGGAGGGACCTCTTCGGCGGCAATGGGGGTAAAGGCCTTGGTCTTCTTGTCCAGCAGGTAGAGCGCGAAACTCTCGGCGCCAACCAGGTTGATGAGGATCTCCTTCACGATCTCCATCACCTCGTCCGGGTCCAGGGTTGAGTGGAGCTGGTAGCTGGCCACGTAGAGGTTGGCGAGGTTCTCGTTTTGCTGCTGGATCTCCAGGTACTTGGTGGCGAAGTCCATGTTCTCTTCTTCGACCTCGGAGAACCGTTCCTCAATGTGGTTGAGCTTCTCCTTCAATCGCTTGTTCTCTTCCTGCAGGCTTTGCACGGGGCTTCCCTGGCTTCCCTGGGTCTGGTTCTGGAGATCGAGGACCTCCTTCTCGAGCTGGAGGGTCCGGAAACGCAGCCGCTCATTCTCCTTCATCAGCTGGTCCGTAAACTCCTTGCCCTTCCGGAGCATCTCCACGAGCTCCTCGCTCTTGGCGAAGACCTTCTGGATGTCAGGATCCGGTGACGTCATGCGTTTCCTCCCTTCCCTCTAGCTCGTCCGTAGAGCGACGTTCATGATCACCTCGCCCATCCGGGTCCCCAGGGGGGCCACCAAGGTTTCTAGCGGGGAGGGCACAATGGTCATCTTCTCCCCCTGGAGCAGTGTCGGCGGCGTGAGGCGGAATCGAAAGCCGTGGTCGTTCAGGGCTGTGACGGCATTCCCGATCATCATGCTGGCCAGCTCGACGAGGGAGTCCTGGGCGAAGGATGTAAACTCCTCGAAGACGTCGCCGTTCATCGCCGACACGATCCGGAGGGCCGTCGGTTGGTCCATGTCGAAGATGACCCGCCCCTCCACTTCGCCGGCCAGACCCACGAGGGTGACGATCCCCTTCGAGGTGACCGGTTGGGCCGCCAGGGTGAGCCGCCCACGCTGGACCGGTGACGCGAGGGTCTGCTCGAGCACCTTGTGGGCCGAGTCGATGAAGGGGTTGATGTAGTCGAATCTCATGCTTCGGTCTCCGCGGCGGAGCCTGTTTTCTGGCGGAGGACAAAGCGGATGATCTCCTGCGCCCGTGCCCGTTCGAAGGGCTTGGCGATAAAGTGACGCGCCCCGAGGCTCAGGGCCCGCTTGACCATCTCCTTGTGGGCAACGGAGGTGACCATGACGATCCGGGCGGAAGCATCCTGTTCCATGATGGCGGCGACGGCGTCGATGCCCTCCATCTCAGGCATGGTGATGTCCATCAGGACGAGATCCGGCCTGAGGGTGAGGTACTTCTGTACGGCCTCTCGCCCCGTGACGGCCTCGCCGACGATGGTGCCGCCGAGTCCCGTGACGACTTGACTCATGCTCCGTCGCGCGAAGGCCGAGTCATCCACGACCAGGACGCGGAAGGACATGGTCTCAGCCGCCGATGCGGACGTAGCCTCCATACGGATCCCCCCCTCTTTCCAACCCTTCAAGTTGCTCTTGCAGACTCCGGGCCAACTTCTCCACGGGAACCACGTGTTGCACGAATCCGCGCTCGACTGCCACCTTCGGCATGCCGTAGATCACGCAGCTGGCCTCGTCCTGGCCGAAGGTCGTACCCCCCGCCCGGCGGATCTGGCCGAGGCCCTCGACGCCGTCGTGGCCCATGCCGGTCATGATGACGCCCATGGCCCGCCGGCCGAAGACCTCGGCCACGGAGCGGAAGAGCACATCGGCCGATGGCCGGTGGCCGTTGACGTCGATCCCGTCCTCAATTGCCGCCACGGGCCCCGCGGGCCCTTGCCGGACTTTGAGGTGTAGGTTGCCTGGCGCGATCAAGACGCGGCCCGGCAGAATGGGGTCCCCGTCTTCGGCCTCCTTGATCCGGACGCGGGAGATGTGGTTGAGCCGCTCGGCGAGCATGCGAGTGAAGCCCGCGGGCATGTGCTGCACGATGAGGATCGCCGCGGGAAAATCCTCTGCCAGGACTGGCAAGAAACTGGCCAGGGCGTATGGCCCCCCCGTCGAGATGCCGATCGCCACGACGCGACTGGCCGCCGACTGCTGGGTGGGCGGGACCTTCGGGAAGAGAGCTTCCTCGGGCACCCTGTGGATCCGCTGGGGTATGGCGCTGGCTGCTGCCCGTACCTTGGCGATCAGCTCGGCTCCGACCTCCTCCAGAGACTGGGGGAAGGGACCCCGGGGCTTGGCGATGAAGTCCACCGCGCCCATCTCGAGGGCCAGCACGGTGAGGGCTGCCCCCTGCTGGGTGTGGGAGCTGAGAAGGATAACGGGTCGGGGAGATTCCTCCATGATCCGCCTGAGGGTGGTGAGTCCGTCCATCCGGGGCATATCGATGTCGAGGGTGACCACGTCGGGAAGCAGTTCGGGGATCTTTCGAAGAGCAAAGACCCCGTCCATGGCCGTGCCGACCACCTCGATCTGGGGATCGCGGGCCAGGAGCGTGGGGATGAGCTTCCGCATCAGCGCGGAGTCATCGACGACCAGGACACGGATGGGATAGGACGGCGTGCTCATACCGGGTTCAGCCTCCGACGGTCCCGTTCCTGCCCCAGGGCGTGTTCGACCAGGGCCGATGGGTTGAGGATCAGGATCACCTGCCCGTCGCCGAGCAGGGATGCGCCGGCCACGAGATCCGTGGAAACCCACCCGCCTTCCATGGCCTTGATGACCAGCTCCTCCTCTCCCGCGAGGTGCTCAACCGGCAAGCCGACGCGGCGCTCACCCAGGGAGAGGATCAGGACGAATCGGTGCTCGCGGGAGCCCCCGGCCGCGATTGCTAGGAGAGAGCTCAACCGGAGCAGGGAGATGACCCGGTCCCGGATCCGCAGGACCTCCCGCCCCTCGACCGTCTCGATGGCGGTGGGCTGGATCCGGGCGATCTCGCCAATGGTGTCGAGGGGCAGGGCGAAGAGTTGGTCCCCTTCGGTGAACAGCATCGCCTTGATGATGGCAAGGGTCAGCGGGAGGCGGAGGGTCATCTTGGTGCCGAGGCCGGGGCGTGAGGTCATCTTGATGCTGCCCTTGAGCTCCTGGAGCGTGGCGCGGACCACATCCATCCCGATCCCCCGCCCCGACACGTCGGTGACAGTGGTCGCGGTGCTGAAGCCGGACAGGAAGATGAGGTCCAGGATCTGGGCCTCGGACAGTTGCTCGGCTCCGGCCGCGTCGATCAGCCCCTTCTCAACGGCCTTGGCCCACACCGCTGCTGCGTCGATCCCCTTGCCATCGTCTTCCAGCTCAATAATGATCTGGTTCCCCTCGTGGAAGGCGTTGACCTGCACGGTGCCGGTTCGGGGCTTGCCGCTTGCCTCGCGGACCGTGGGGGGCTCGATGCCGTGGTCGACCGCATTCCGGATCAGATGGAGGAGGGGCTCGCCAATGCGGTCCACGATCCCCTTGTCGAGTTCGGTCCCCTGGCCGGCGATGACGAGCCGGACCTCTTTGTCGCTGGAGCGCGCCAGGTCCCGGACGATGCGAGGAAGGCGACGGAAGACGGTGTCGATCGGGACCATGCGCATACGGAGGACGCTCTTCTGCAGGTCCGACATGGTCCGTTCCATCAGGTTGTTCGCTTCGCCCAGGCGCATGAACGATTCCTGGCGTCCGAGGCGCTCTTCCACATGGTGGAGGGCCCGGGTGAACATGGAACGGGCGATGGTGAGTTCACCCACCAGGTTCATCACCTTGTCCACGCGCCCGGCATCGACGCGGATCGTGGCGGATGGAGTCGTGGCGGAACCCGTCTCGGTGCGCTCCGTGGGCCGTCCGTTTCCCTCGTGGAGCTTGATGCTGACCGTCCCGCTGACCCCCGGGATCTCACACGCCGCCTTGAGCGCCTCGGGCTGGTGGGCGCTGGTCACAATGAAGGTCAGGGTCCCTTTCCGGTCGAGATCGGGGGAGTCCAGGTGCGGCTCCGCCCCCAGGATTTCCGCCCAGGGGCTCAGGTGCTGGGTCAGCAGGAAGGCGCCGGCCGAGTGGAGTTGGCATTGCGGGTCGAAGGTCACCCGGATCTCGTAGCAGCGCTGCCCGTCGGCGCCCATGCTCCTGTCGGTGTCCACCTGGGGTGTGCCCGGTTGCGGGTCCGGCGCCTCCGTGGGCAAGGCGGGCTCGGACTCGGGTGCGGTCACTGGCCCGCTCACCGCTGCAATTCGCTCCAGGAGCTGGCTGGGCTCAGGAGGCTCGAGACCGTCCCCATAGGCGTTGACGAGCGTGCCGAGGGTGTCGGTCGCTTCGAGCAGCAGGTCCACCGTGGCGGGATCAGGCGCAATCTGGTCCTCGCGGATCAGGCCCAGAAGGTCCTCCATCCGGTGCGCCAAGGTGGCAACGCGATCCATGCCGAAAGAGGCCGAGTCGCCTTTCAGGGTATGCACCGCGCGCTGGATCGCCTTGAGCTCCTCGGCCTGGTCCGTGGTGGTCTCGAGGCGCAGCAGCCCCTCGTTCAGGGCTTCCAGCAGCTCGGAGGCCTGGGTGAAGAAGGTGCTGCGCAAGCTCGCCAGCTCTTCCGGGCTCAGATGTTCCAGGAAATCGTTCATCACGCCACCGATGAGGGGACTTCGGCGACCTCAAGCCGCTGGTACGCGGTCCCCTTGTTCCGATGAATGAAGCGAAATTTGTTTGAGAGGCCGTGGAGGGTTTCGGCGTGGCCGAGGAACAGGTACCCGCCCGGCGTCAGACTTCGGTAGAACTTGTCGATGAGTTTCCGTTGCTCGGCCTGGTCAAAGTAGATCAAGACATTCCGGCAGAAGATGATGTCGAGGTCTGCAAGGCCGTTCTCGTGCTTGAGGTTGTGAAAATCGAAGACGACGAGATCCTTCACCTCCTTTCGGACGACATAGTGGTCGCCGTCGGCGTGGAAGTACTGAGCCAGCCAGTCGGCCGGCACCGCCGGGATCTTCTCTCGGGGGTACCGAGCCTGTTGGGCGGCTTCGAGGGCTGTGAGGCTCAGATCCGAGGCGAGGACCTTGACGTCCCAGAGGCGCAGATATGGAATGGTCTCGAGCAGGACGATGGCGATCGAGTAAGGCTCTTGTCCCGTGGAGCAGCCAGCGCTCCAGATCCGGAGGGTGTGCTGGTCACGCGCCGTTTTGGCATGGATGATCTCGGGGAGGACGGTTCCCCGCAAGAGGAGGAACTGCGGCTGGTTCCGGAAGAACGAGGTCTCATTAATGGTGAGCGAATCAAGCAGAATGAGCAGCTCCTGCTTGGCCGTGGTCGTCCCCTGGGTGAGGAGACGATAGTAGCGGTAGGGGGAGTTGAGGCCGGTCGCCTTGAACCGCTTGGCCAGACGGTTGTGCAGGAAGCTCTGGCGGTCGTCGCGGAGGCAGATCCCGGACTCTTCGTAAATCAGCCTTTGGAAGAGGCGAAATTCGTCGCTGCTCAGCATGCAGGTCTCCGGGACTGCTGTGTGATTTCCGGTCCGCAAACCTCGGCCGGTAAAATAGTTAGCAATCTACGTGCCAGGCCTTTTGCAACCGCCCGGCACCCCTGCGCTGGCCTGTTGGAGGATCGTCTGTAGGCTGCCTGGAAGGATCGGATGGGTGAGTACGGCGAAGGCTCCCGCCCGGGAAGACCGGAATTCCTGTGCGGTCCTATTGTCGCGGGTCACCAGGACGATCGGCAGGCGGGGAGCCACCTCCCGGAGGATCGTCAGAGCAGCTTCGCGGTCCAGCCCGGGCAGGTGGTTGTCGAGGAACAGCAGGTCAAAGGAACCGCCGAGGAGGGTACGGACCGCCTCGGCAACGGTGCCGGCCATCTCCACCTGCATCTTCCGAGCGGTCAACAGCTCGTAAAGTCTCCCATCCGCCCCGGTGGTGTCACCAACAAGCAGGATCCGCATCTGGGCCTCCCTCGTCGTCATGCCACGGGAGACAGCAAGGAAGATGCCAATGGTGTGGCGGACTCGTGGCGCAATCCGGGCGGGGGCTTGGGCACCGACAGGGATGAGCCAGGGGGCAGACCGGCGGTCCTCCGAGGGGCAATCTGCCCGATCGAAAGGATCGCCGGGCCGTTCATTTTCAAAGGGATGGGTCGATGGAATGGATTCCGTTGCGGCAACCTCGGCGGCGACTTCCCGGCGACCGGCACCACGGCCTCGACGAGCGAGAGGGTGCCTTGGCGACGGTGCGGATTCGGTCAGCGGGAGCGGGACTTCGGCCGGCGCGACTCCGGGGATTCCAGCTTGTACGTCAGGATCTTGCGGTAGAGGGTCTTGGGGTCAATCCCTAGGACCTCCGCCGCCCGACCCCGGTGACCACCGACCTGCTGCAGGACCCGCTGGATGTGTTCCCGCTCGAGGGTCGCGAGGGTGCAGAGGGTTCCGGCCGCCGGGCCACGGGAACGGGGCCCGGCGGTGTCGGCACCGGGGAACGAGTCGGTCCGCATCTGCAGATCGCAGGGCAGGTCGGCCGGCTCGATCCGGTCCTTGGGGGCGAGGATCAAGGCCCGACGGAGGGCGTGCTGCAGCTCCCGGATATTGCCCGGCCAGGGGTAGCGACGCATCAGGTCGAGGGCGGCCGGAGTCACCGTCTTCTTCCCGAGGCCCTTGTAGAGCCGGAGGATGTGTTGCGTAAGCAGTGGAACGTCGTCGGGGCGTTCGCGCAGCGGAGGCAGGGTGATCGGGATCATGACCAGACGGTAGTAGAGGTCCTCCCGGAAGCGGCCGTCTCTCACGTCGGCCTTCAGGTCCCGGTTGGTGGCGGCGATGATGCGGACGTTCGCCTGCCGCTCGCGCGTCCCCCCCACGCGGAAGAAGCACCCCGTCTCGATCATCCGCAAGAGCTTGACCTGCATCCCCGGGGGAATCTCGCCGACCTCGTCGAGGAGCAGGGTGCCCCCGTGGGCCACCTCGAACAGCCCGAGTTTCAGACTATGGGCGCCAGTGAAGGCTCCTCGCTCGTGGCCGAACAGCTCGCTCTCGAGGATAGTCTCCTGGAGGGCCCCGCAGTTGATGGCAAGGAAGGGTCCGTCCTTGCGCTTCGAGTGCTGGTGGATCGCCCTGGCGATCAGCTCCTTGCCGGTACCGCTCTCGCCAGCGAGGAGGACCGTGGAATCGGTGGGGGCGACCCGGGCCACCATGTCGAGGACCGCTTGCATGCACCGGCTCTGGGTGATGATCTCGGGAAACTGATCGTTGTGCGCCACTCGGGTCCGGAGGTGGAGGTTTTCTCGAACGAGCTGCCGCTTCTCGAAGGCCTTCCGGATCATGAGGTTCAGTTCGCCCGTCTTGCAGGGCTTGGTGAGGTAGTCGTAGGCACCGAGCTTCATGGCTGTAATCGCGGTCGAGATGCTGGCATGGCCAGTGAGGACGATCACCTCGGGGGCAAGGTCACGGCCCCGGAGCTCGCGGAGGACCTCGAGGCCCCCGAGCTTGGGCATCCGGAGGTCCAGGATCAGAACATCGAACTCGTGCGAGCGGATGCGACTGACCGCCTCCTTGCCGTCCCCGGCGACCTCGACCTGGTACCCCTCGCGTCCCAGCTCGGTCTTGAGGACCCGGGTGAAGTTTTTCTCGTCATCCGCGATGAGGACCCGTGCCCTCTCCTTCAGCTCGGCCATGCCCCCTCCTTCATCGTGCCGTGTCGGCTGCCGGTACGATCACCCGGACGCAGGTGCCTTTGCCGGGACGACTCTGGATGTGGATGCGCCCCCCGTGTGCCTCGATGATCTCCCGTGCCACGTACAGTCCGAGGCCGGCCCCCTTCCCGGCGGGCTTCGTGGTGAAGAAGGGCTCAAAGACCCGCGGGATGACGCTCGGTGGGATCCCGGGCCCCGTATCCTGGACGGCAATGGTGACGGACCGCCCTCGGCGGGCCACATCCACCGTCAGAGTACCGCCCTTTTCCATCGCCTCGATGGCGTTGGCGAGAAGGTGGAGCCCTACCTGACGGAGTTCCCCTTCCTGTCCGGGGGCGAGGCAGGCCCCCCGGGCCCGCTGCTTCAGAGCAATGCCCCGTGCGCGCAGCTGGTAGCTCAACAGGGTTGCTAAGCCTTCCATCAGCACGGCGACATTGATGGGGCGCACCTCCTGCTCGGTCTCACGGCAGAGATCGGAGAGCCCTGCAAGGACAGCCTTGCAGCGGTAGACTTCGTCCTCAATGATTTTCAGGTACAGGGCGACGTTATCCTCGGTGAAAACGTCCTGGCGGCAGAGTTCCGGGAGGCGTGTCAGGAGCGCCTCGGCGCAGGAGGCGATGGTGGCCATCGGGTTGTTCAGCTCATGGGCGATGCCTGCGACAAGCTGGCCGACGCTTGCCAGCCGCTCGCGAGCGAGGAGCGTCGCGTGGATTCGTGCCGGGTCGGCAGGTCCGTCACTTCCGAGGAGGAGGCACAGGTCCCCCGGGTTGCGGCGACCTCTTCTGAGGGGCACGATGGTGATGCTCAGCTCTCGCTCGTGGACAGTCAGCTGGCCGTGGATCGGGGTTGCCGTGACGCGGGCCTGCTTCAGCAGGGTGGTGAGGTTCTCTCGACCAGGGGAGGGAAAGGCACCTCGGACGGCACGCCCCACGAGCCGGCCGGCGCGCGGCCGGAGGAGTCGCGCGGCTTTGGTGTTGGCGAAGGTTACCCGATTGTCGGCGTCGACCCAGAGAATGCCCTCGTTCAGATGGGCAGCCACCGCCTCCCAGGGTATCCCGCCCCGCGTCCCAGCGCCTGACACGTGCTGTTTGGTCCTCCCTGCTTCGCGCTCGGTCCTCACTGCCCCCTCAGAGAATCGCTATCATAACGTTTCGGCAGAGGCTTTTCAAGGGTGGAATCCGTTGACGGGCCTGTGGTGAGGAGCTATCATGGTCCGCACCGACGGGCGCGCCCGCGCGCTGCCGGGGCTACCGGTGAAGGGGTCCGAGGAGGGAAAGCGGTATGTTCTTTCCAACGCACCGCCCACGCCGCCTGCGCCGATCGGAAACGATACGGCGGATGGTCCGTGAGACGGTTCTCACCGTTGACGACCTGATCTTTCCCTTCTTCGTCGTCCCGGGACGGGGGGTCCGGAATCCGATTGCCCCCATGCCCGGGATCTTTCAGTTGTCTGTCGATGAGCTGACCAAGGAGGTCAAGGAGGTCGCGGCGCTCCGGGTCCCTGCGGTCCTCCTCTTCGGGGTCCCGGTGGAGAAGGACGCCTATGGCTCCGAGGCCTACGCCAAGGACGGGATCGTGCAGCAGGCGATTCGCGCCATCAAGGATACCGTCTCGGACCTCCTCGTCATCGCCGACACGTGCCTGTGCGAGTACACCAGTCACGGCCATTGCGGCGTGGTCGAGGGGGGGCGCGTCACCAACGACCCGACCCTCGACCTGCTGGCGAAGGTGGCGGTCTCCCAGGCCGAGGCGGGGGCGGACCTCGTCGCACCCTCCGACATGATGGACGGCCGGGTGGCCGCGATTCGCGAAGCCCTCGACGAACACGGCTTCGAGGAGGTTGCGATCATGTCCTACGCCGCCAAGTACGCCTCGTGCTTCTATGGCCCCTTCCGGGTGGCGGCGGAGTCGGCCCCGCAATTCGGCGATCGCCGGTCCTATCAGATGGATCCCGCCAATGGGGGGGAGGCCCTGCGGGAGGTGGCGATGGACGTGGACGAGGGGGCCGACATCATCATGGTGAAGCCGGCCCTGGCGTATCTGGATGTCCTGGCCCGGGTGCGGGGCGAGTTCGGGCTCCCGATCGCCGCATACAGCGTCAGCGGTGAGTACGCCATGGTGAAGGCGGCTGCAACCCAGGGGTGGATCGACGAGGCGCAGGTGATGATGGAGGTGCTGACCTGTATCAAGCGGGCCGGTGCCGACCTGATCGCAACCTACTTCGCCAAGGAGGCTGCCCGGAAGCTTTCCGAGGCCCCGTAAGACCCCCGTTGGGAGGCAGATCACCGTCGCTGACTCTCTTGGCAACCCCGGTGCATGACGGGGAATCATCCATCCCGGTTGTTCTGGTGCATCTCCGCAGGTCGAACCATGAAACGCGACCGATCGACAGCCTTGTTTCAGGCCGCTCAGCAGGTCATTCCGGGCGGTGTGAACAGTCCCGTACGAGCCTTCCGGGCCGTTGGTGGTGAGCCCTTCTTCGTGGAGCGGGCCGAGGGGGCCACCGTCATTGACGCGGATGGGAATCGGTACATCGATTACATCGGCTCCTGGGGGGTCCTCATCCACGGGCACGCTCACCCGCGGGTGGCCGCCGCCATCACGGAGGCCATCCAGGGGGGATGGACCTACGGGGCCCCGACGGCCCTCGAGACCACCCTCGCGGCGATGGTGGTGGAGGCGCTGCCCAGCGTCGAGCTCATCCGGTTCGTCAGCTCGGGGACCGAGGCCGTGATGAGCGCGCTCCGCCTTGCCCGGGCTGTGACGGGTCGAGACACCATCGTAAAGTTCAGCGGCTGCTACCACGGCCACGTGGATAGCCTCCTGGTCCAGGCTGGCTCTGGGTCTGCGACCCTCGGGGTCCCGGACAGCGCGGGGGTCCCGGCGGCTTTCGTCGCCCACACCCTTTCTCTTCCCTTCAATGACCTGGAGGCCGTGAAGGAGGTGATGGGGCGGAGGGGAAGAGAGGTCGCCGCCATCATCGTCGAGCCCGTGGCGGGGAACATGGGGGTCGTGCCCCCCCGGCCCGGGTTCCTGGAGGGACTCCGAGAGATCACCGAGCATCACGGGGCCCTCCTGATCTTTGACGAGGTGATCACGGGTTTCCGCGTCGGCTACGGAGGCGCGCAGGGTCGCACCGGGATCATCCCGGACCGCCGCCAGCGCTTCCGAGAAATCGTCCCGCAT
>JBHIAD010000033.1:0-13573 GCA_046758405.1 Methylomirabilales bacterium (SeqCode) | reverse complement strand
CGCCCCTGCGGAACCGAGCCAAGAGTCCCGAGGCGCCCCTATTGGCAACAGTCATGAAAGGCGCGGCCGGACCTCTCCCCCGCGAGGGAGGGCCGCCTCGTCAGGCGGGATGATCCGTTACCACGGTGGCGAAGACCACGAGCTCGTCTCGGCCGGCGTTCGTCACGGCGTAGGCCTCACCCGCAGGGATCAAGAAGACGTCTCCCGAGTGGCCCTCCTCCTCATGCCCCTCACCCGTGACGCGGACCCGACCACGGATCACGTACAGGGAAAGGGTCTCCTCGCGCCGCTCCGGACCAAGACGCTGGCCCGATTTGAAGAAGTACGCGAAGCACCGGACGGGACCGGCCCTCCCCAGAGGGGCCAGGTGGGGTCCCCCTTCCCCAAACTCTCGCACCGACTCCACATTCGGCAGCCTCATGTTCCCTCCGTCCCTCCCACCCCCTGGACTGCTCCCCAGGGCCGCACCCGGTACTCGAGAGCGCCAGCGTGCCACACGGGTGGACCGGCGGTCAACGGCTTCCTGCAAGTGCAGATGCGTCCGCGGATCTGGATGGGGCCCGGCTATGCGACCTGGCGCACAACCTCCTGGAGCCGGGCCTGGATAACAAATGACTCATCGGGAGGAGTCTGAGTCGGGTAGCGTTTGACCGTGAAGCCGCACTCCGCGCATCGGTGGTATCGGAAGGCCCGCCCCTGCCGGTCGACTTCTTCTCCCCCGATCGGAACCACATGGGCGAGACAGCAGGGACCGGGACGGGTCGGTGAGACGATCCACTGTGGATAGGCGTTGAGCGGGTGTTTGCGGTCGGTGTACTCGACGATGACTGCCATCGACATCTCCCTCCTGGCCGGTTTTGAGAATCGGGGGCTCGAGTCGAAGCCCTTTCCCCTGTTCTACTGACATTATGACGCGCGGGCGGGTTGAAAAGTTCCCCGGGAAAACCTGACCGTCCCGATCAGGAAGCCTGTTGCATACGAACCGGTCAAAACAGGAGCAATCAGGGGAGGAATGGGCGAAATTCAATTGGCGGGGGGGCCTCGAAGCTTACCCGCGTGCCGGTCACGGGGTGAGTGAAGGCAAGTCGCCAGGCGTGCAAGAGCTGCCGAGGCGGACGGAGCGTCCCCCGCCGCTCACGACGCCCTCCGTACACCCGATCCCCGACCACGGGATGCCCGATGGCGGCCAAGTGAACGCGAATCTGGTGCGTCCGCCCCGTGGCGGGCCGAACCTCGACCAGGCTCCAACCGGGCCCTCGGCGCAGTACCCGGTAGTGGGTCTCGGCCTCCCGCGCCCGCCGGCTCCTCACCCCCATCCGCTTCCGATCCCCCTCCCGGCGCCCGACCGGCAGGCTGATCCGCCCCGCGGCAGGAGATGGGATGTCATGAACGAGAGCCAGGTAGAGTTTATCCACGCTCCGCACCTTGAACTGCTCCGCCAAGCTCCGGTGGGCCCGGTCACTCTTGGCAACGACCAGACACCCCGAAGTGTCACGGTCGAGGCGGTGAACGATCCCGGGCCGGTCGACGCCACCGATCCCTGGCAGCTCCGGACAATGGGCAAGGAGCGCGTTCACCAGGGTCCCCGTGCGCCGTCCCGCTGCCGGGTGGACCACGATGCCGGGGGGCTTGTCGAGGACCAAGATCGCCTCATCCTCGTAGAGGACGGTGAGGGGAATCGGTTCCGGGCTCAGGCCCGAGGGTCGTGGTGGGGGAATCGCCAGGCGAATTTCCTGTCCAGCACTCAGCCGGAAGCCAGCCTTGCGGGCCCGGCCCGCCACATGAACCCGTCCTGCGGCGATGAGACGTTGCACTTGCGCACGTGACAGGCCGCTCACCCGCGCCAGGAAGGCGTCGAGCCGCTCCCCGCCTTGCGCCGCCGGGACTGGATAGACCCGGAGCTCCTCCATGGGTCTCATTCCCCACGGCGCTCGACCAGGATCTCCAGGAGCATCAAGCCCACCCCGATGGAGATGGCGCTGTCCGCCACGTTAAAGGCGGGCCAGTGGTAGGCCCGGTAGTAAAAGTCGAGGAAGTCGATCACGAGGCCGATCCGCAGGCGGTCGACCAGATTCCCGATCGCTCCGCCGAGGATCAGACTGAGGCCCAGGGCCGGAAGCCGACCCATTTGGGGGCACCGCCACCGATACCCAAGGATGAAGGCGATGGCCCCCACTGACACGGTGATGAAGAAGGCGCCCCGGAAGGACGCCCCCATCTCGGCGAGGAGACCAAAGGCCGCTCCGGGGTTCAGGACGAGGGTCAGGTTCATGAACCCGGGGATGACCGGACGCACTTCACCGAGCCGAAGGGTAGCCTCGATGAGGTACTTCGTCAGCTGGTCTCCTAGAACGACCATCAGGGCCACGATACAGAAGATCGCGTGTGTCACCAGCCCCGTCCCTTAGCTCGAGAGGGTCCTGAGGCACCGGCCACAGAGCGTGGGGTGATCCGCCGAGTCTCCCACATCCACGCGCCAGTTCCAGCACCGCTCACACTTGCTGCCCGGAGCTCGCCTGACCTCTACGGTGACCTGGCCACCGTCGGGGAGGGGATCGGCCACGGGAACCACCTCGACAAGCGAAACGATCGCGATCATCGCCAGCTCCTCCACGCGTCTGGACAGGTGCGGGTACAACTCGGATCCCGCCGAGATGCGCACCGCCGCCTCCTGCGAATTGCCGATGAGTCGGGACTGTCGTGCCGTCTCGAGGGCCTTGAGGATCTCGTCTCGGACCGTCAGGAGCCGCCCCCACTCCTCGGCGAGGGCCTGGTTGCCCCACTCCTCCTTCACCTCCGGGAAGAGGCTCAGGTGGACGCTGTCGGGGGTCTCGGGCCCCTTCGGCATGTACCGCCAGACCTCCTCCGCCGTGAAGGAGAGGACCGGAGCCATCAACCGGGTCAGGTCGATCAGCAGGCAATGCATCGCCGTCTGCGCCGACCGCCGTTCGGGCGCGTCGGCCCGCGCCGTGTACATCCGATCCTTCAGGACATTCAGGTAGAAGGCGCTGAGGTCCACCGCGCAGAAGTGGTGGAGACGATGGTAGAGCACGTGAAACTCGTACTCTCCGTAGGCTCGGCGCAGGCGCTCGGTCAGCTTGGCCAGCCGGTAGAGGATGAAGCGGTCGATCTCGGTCAAGTCGCTCACCGGGACGCTGTGCGCGGCCGGATCGAAGTCATAGAGGTTCGCGAGGAGGTACCGGCAGGTGTTCCGGATCCGCCGGTACCCTTCGACCAATCGGGTCAGGATCTCGTCCGACAGCCGCATATCGTCCCGATAATCCGAGGCAGCTACCCACATCCGCAGGATCTCGGCCCCGTACCGCTCGATGACCTCCTGCGGCGCGATGACGTTGCCCAGGGACTTAGACATCTTCCTGCCAGCCCCGTCCACTACGAACCCGTGTGTCAGCACCTCCTTGTACGGGGCAGCCCCCCGGGACCCCACGGCCGTCAAGAGGGAGGAGTGGAACCAGCCTCGGTGCTGGTCGCTCCCCTCCAGATACATTTCTGCCGGCCAATGCTGATCCTCCGGCCGGGCGTCCAAGACCGCTGCATGGCTGACACCTGAGTCGAACCACACGTCCAGGATGTCGGTCTCACGTCGGAAGGCGCTTGCCCCGCAGCCGCGACAGACCGTCCCGGGCGGGAGCAGATCCGCAACCGGCTTCGTGAACCAGACATCGGTCCCCTCCCGGCTGACGAGATCCGCCACGTGCTCGATCACCCCCTGCTCCGCCAGCGGCCGGCCGCATCCTTCACAGTAGAAGACTGCGATCGGCACCCCCCAGGCGCGTTGCCGGGAGACGCACCAGTCGGAGCGCCCGGCGACCATGTTGTAGATCCGGTCTTCTCCCCACGGGGGAATCCACTTCACCTTGCGGATCTGCTCCAGGGCGCGCCCGCGGAGGTTCCCCTCGCTCATCGAGATGAACCACTGGTCGGTCGCCCGGAAGATCGTCGGATCCTTGCAGCGCCAGCAGTGCGGATAGGTATGCACGATCTCCCCTGCCGCCAGGAGTCTCCCGCGCCGCTTCAGTTCCCCGATGATCTTCGGATTGGCGTCCCAGACGCTCATCCCCCCAAAGAGCGGCATCTCCGGGAGAAACCGCCCCTCGTCATCCACGGGATTGTCAATGGGCAAGCCGTATCGGATGCCGGTTTCGTAGTCCTCGGCACCGTGGCCCGGCGCTGTGTGCACCACACCCGTCCCCTGCTCAAGCGTCACATAGTCACCGAGGACGACCGGCGCATCACGCCCGATCCACGGATGTTGGCACATGATCCCCTCGAGCTCCTCCCCGGGCCACGCGCCCGGGGTGACTTCGTACTTGCCCTCTCTGAATCCAAACTCCTGCATACACCGGCTGACCAGATCCTGGGCCAGGACGAGTTCACCGGCAGGTGTTCTCACCAGCCGGTACATCAGTCTGGGGTGGAGGGCAATCGCCTGGTTCGCGGGCAGCGTCCACGGGGTCGTTGTCCAGATGACGAAATACGTCCCGCGCCGCGGATCGACTGGGAACTTCCCCTTGGCATGCTTGACCGGGAACTTGACATAGATCGAGGGGGAGCGGTGTTCCTCGTACTCGACCTCAGCCTCGGCCAGGGCAGTCCCGCAGGTGGCGCACCAGTGCACCGGCTTACGCCCCCTGTAGACACTGCCCTGCCCGACGAATCGGGCCAGTTCACGTAGGATCGCCGCCTCGTAGCTGAAGTCCATGGTGGTGTAGGGACGGTCCCAGGCCCCGAGCACACCAAGACGCTGAAACTCTTCCCGCTGGATGGCGATGAAGCGATGGGCGTAGCTGCGGCAGAGCCCGCGCTTTTCCACCACCCCGACCGCGCCCTTGCGGGGACCCAGCTCCTTGTCCACCTGGTGTTCGATGGGCAAGCCGTGGCAATCCCATCCCGGCACGAAGGTCGCGTTCAGTCCCATCATCGAGCGAGATTTGACCACCATATCCTTCAGGATCTTGTTGAGGGCATGACCCATGTGGATGTGCCCATTGGCGTACGGGGGACCGTCGTGGAGAACCCACATGGGCCGAGCGGACCGCGCAGCCCGGACGCGCCCGTACAGATCCGTTGCCTCCCAAAAGCGGAGCAGCTCGGGCTCCCGCTGGCGAAGGTTGGCCTTCATGGGAAAGTCGGTCTTGGGCAGGTTCAGGGTTGCCTTGTAATCCACCGTCTTGCTCCAACTTCCCAAAGCGAGCGGGGCTGTTCCAAACGGGCCCCCCCTAGCATAAAAGCCCCTATCCTCTTGAAGATAGGGGCTTGTCCGTTCGGGTTCATTAAACCAGCCCTCTCCCCAGGCTGTCAAGGTGAATCGCCCGCCACCGGCTCCCCGTGATGGGCAGGCCTTGCCGGACCTTCGGCATCGCCAGCCCCCTACCCTCCCCTGGCGTGCCCGAGCCCCGCTTCGCCACCTTCGAGAGCGGGCGACGCCCCGGAACTGCCCAATCCGTTCACCGCTTAGTATTAGTAGATGAATCGGTGCGTCCGGACGCTGATGACCAGACCAAGACCGAGCATGGTCATGACCAGGGAGGACCCACCGTAACTCAAGAGCGGGAGAGGGAGGCCAACGACCGGCATAATGCCGATCACCATGCCGACATTGAGGAACAGTTGCAAGGCGATCATGGCCATGACCCCGAAGGCCATCAAGGATCCGAAGAGGTCTTTGGCCTCACTCGCCACCTGGAACCCTTGGGCGATCAGCAGGTAATACAGGAACAGGATGACCACACACCCCAGGAATCCCCACTGCTCGGCGAGCACGGCGAAGATGAAGTCGGTGTGGCTGGCGGGAAGGAAATTCAGCTGGCTCTGGCTGGCCGCGGTGAGCCCCTTGCCAAAGAGTTCGCCCGACCCGACTGCGATCTTGGACTGGGCAACGTGGTAGCCCGCCCCCAGGGGGTCAAGCTGCGGGTTGAGGAAGACGAGGATGCGACGCCGCTGGTACTCCTTGAGGAAGGTCCAGAGGAGCGGGAGCAAGGAGAGGCCCGTTGCGCCCAAGACAAGCAGGTGTTTGAATCGGAGCCCCGCCAGGAGCAAGAGGGTGGTCGCGATCATGATCAGTGTCACCGCCGTCCCCAGGTCTGGCTGCTTCAGGATCACCAGGGCGGGCACAAGGGCCAGGAGGGCGGGGACCAGCAGGAGGCGAGGGTCTCCCAGGCGCTCCTTGTACTCCTCAAAATAGCGGGCGAGACAGACGATGACGCCCAGCTTCATGAACTCAGAGGGCTGGATGGTGACGAAGCCGATCTTGACCCAGCGCTGGGGCCCCAATCCGGCGTGCCCCAGGAGATCCACAATGAGCAGAAGGGCAAAGCAGAGGCCATAGAAGAGGTAGGCGAAGCGGGCCACCGTGCGGTAATTGATCACGGAGGCGACCACGAGCCCTCCCAGGCCGGCGAGGAGCCAGAGGGCCTGTTTGAGGTAGAGCCCCTGTTTGGCCGGGCTGGTCGCACCCACATTGCTTGCATACATCGCCAGGATGCCGAGACTCACGAGCAGCACGGCGGTGATCGCAATCCGCCAGTCGAAGTTGGTGAACAGGCGCCTGTCGAAATACACGGCTCATTCCCGCGCCGCGACCGCCGCCGGGGTCGGGCTCGGCCTCTCGGGCTTCGCAAGGGCCGCCTCGAGCACCGCTCTCGCGACTGGGAGCGCCGCCACGCTGCCGAACCCGGCGTTCTCGGCGATCACGACGATGGCGATCCGGGGGTCCTCGTACGGGGCAAAGGCCACAAACCAGCCATGGTCCTTCAGTGCTTCTGTGCCCTGGGTGCCTTTCTTGACAACCTGCGACGTTCCCGTCTTGCCAGCGACGGCAATCCCTTTCAGACTGGCCCCCTTGCCAGTCCCCTCCGCCACGACCGTCAGCATCCCGCGGCGGATCGCCTCTAGGGTCTCTGAACGGACCTGGACCCTGCGGATCACCTCAGGCCCGAAGGCCTCCACCACGTCCCCCTGCCATGACTCGACTCGACGGACCACCCAAGGGCGGTACAGGGTCCCGCCATTGGCGATAGCGGAGACCATGGTCAGGATCTGGAGCGGGGTTGCCAGCACCATTCCCTGCCCGATTGCGGCCGTGACCGTGTCACCAGGGTACCAGGGCTCCCCCGTGACCCGCCGCTTCCATGCCGGGGTTGGGATAAGCCCGGAGACCTCCCCCGTCAAGCCGATCCCGATGGGTTGGCCGAGGCCAAACTCGTGGGCGAGAGCCGCGATCGCATCCATCCCCAGCCGCAGGGCCACCGTGTAAAAGTAGACATTGCACGATTGGGCAATGGCCTGGTGTAAGTTGACGTAGCCGTGACCCCCCTCCTTCCAGTCGTCGAAGGTGAAGTTGCCCAGGCGGAATTGACCGGGGCAGAAGACGGTCGCCTCGGGATCGAACCCCCCAGCCTCGAGCGCAGCCATCGCCACCACGAGCTTGAAGATAGAGCCCGGCGGGTACTGGGCCTGAACCCCCCGGTTCTGGAGTGGGTGGGTGGGGCTCGAGGCAATCCGCTCCCATTCCGAGGAGCTGATCTGCTGGGCGAAAAGGTTCAGGTCGTAGGTAGGGCGACTCACCCACACCAGGATTTCCCCCGTCCGGGGGTCCATGGCGAGGACCGCTCCGCGCTTCCCTTCAAAGGCCTTTTCAGCCACCTCTTGCAGCCGCCGGTCAACGGTCAGGACGAGGCTGAAGCCAGCCTGCGGCTCGAGACGCTCGACGAGACGAACGATGCGGCCGGATGCGTCAACCTCGATCTGCTCGCCCCCGTCAATGCCACGCAGGAAGGCGTCAAAGCGACGCTCAATCCCCGCCCGACCCACTGTCTCGCCGGCCCGGAAATCCCGGTACTCTTCCTGAACGAGCTGGTCTCGGTCCACCTCATTCACGTAGCCGAGCAGGTGCGCTGCCAGAGAACCCTCCGGATACGAGCGCACCGGCCGAATCCGCAGGCTGACGCCAGGGAGATCCATCTTCTGCTCTTCGACCGCCACCATGGTCGCCTCATCCACCTCGGGAGCGAGGAGGAGGGGGCGATAGGGATGGGCCTTGCCCTCCTGGATTCGATCCGCAATCTCTTCGGCTCCAATCGGCAACACTCGGACTAAGGCGAGCGCAGCTGTCCGGACGTCCGGGACATCCGCCGGCGTCACGTACACGTCAAAGGAGGGCCGGTTATCCACGATCACGGCCCCGTGACGGTCCAGGATGAACCCACGGGGGGCCTCCATGCTCTGGAGGCGCAGGCGGTTGCTCGCCGAGAGGGTTGCGTAGTGCCGCCCTTGAAGGATCTGGAGGTACCAGAGGCGCAGGAGGAGGACGAGGAAACCGACCCCGATCAGGATGACGCTCTGCATGATCTTACGCTGGATGACGGGGCCAGGACGCATCCAGAGCCGGTACTTCACAGCCGGACCTCCAACAGGACCCGTGTGCGGGTCAGCCCGACCACGAGCCCGGCCAGGGCGGTGGTGTAGGCCGCCTCGGGAAGAATCACCCAGAGGAACACCCCCCCGAACCCACCGCCCAGTCCGAAGAAGGTGAGCAAGGTCAGGGTGAAGAGTCCCGAGAGAATCCCCGCGAAAAAGCAGAGAATTATCTGGTGAGCCACATCGGTCGTCTGCACTTCTTCGGTCAGGCGGGCGACCGCGAAGCCAAGAAGGCTGAGGGTGAGGGCCCGCATCCCCAGGAGCACCCCGGAGAAGACATCCTGGTAGAGCCCGAGGACGAATCCGAGGAGGGTCGCCCGCTCTGGGCTCAGGCGGAGGCCCCAGAGAACGACCAGGAGCAGGTAGAGGTCAGGACGGATCCCACCAAAACCTAACAACTCCACCAGCGTCGCCTGGGCGACAATGACACCGACCACGCTCAGGGCGAGCCCGATCACGACCGTTCCTCGTCAGTTCCCGGCCGGCCATCGAGAACGACGAGGACCTCTTCCAGGCGGATGAAGTCGACGCCCGGGTCGACCCTGGCCTCCTGGAACAGGGCACCCTTCTTCCGGCTCACGCTCGCGACCCTCCCGATCACAATCCCCTTCGGGTACACCCTACCCATCCCGGAGGTCACCACCGCCTCCCCAACCGTCACCTCCGCCCGGACGGGGAGATACTTGATCCGGACCGACGAGCCCAGCTCACCCACAACGAGACCGCGGACCCGCGACTGCCGGAGCAGCGCCCCCACCGAACTTACCGGATCCGTGATGAGTTGGACTCTGGCCGTCCAGGGGGTCACCTCGACAACCTGACCGACCAGGCCCTTGGGTGCAATCACCGCCATGTGTCGGCGAACGCCGTGCTTGAGCCCCTTATCGATCAGCAGGCTCCGGAACCAGTTCATGGAGTCCTTCCCGACTACGAGCGCGGCGACGGTCCGGAATGCCGTCTTGGTCCGCAGTCCAAGCAGTTCCTTCAGTTGCCGGTTCTCATGGGCTGGCCCCTCGACGCGCTGGAGGCGCATCTCGAGAACCTGCACCTGCTCCTTGAGTCGGACGTTCTCCTCGCGCACGTGACGCAGATCTATATACGCGTTCCAGACATCGCGCAGCGCGTGACTCGAATAGGTCGTCACCTTGATCAGCGGGCTGACTGATTCGGTGAACACTTGGTGGAGAAAGGAGAGGGCATCGGTTTCGCGCCGCGCCTCGAGGCTCATGAGGAGGAAGGAGCACACCACAGCCGCCGAGAGGATCACGCTACGTCGATACCGCTGCAGGAGGCGAACAATCATTGCATTCGGCTGACCCCATACGCAGTCGCGCGACGGTCACCCATCAGCTTTCAAGACATACGGTCTTCAAGAGGTCGAGCTCGTCCAGCACCGTTCCGGTCCCGAGAACGACACAAGAGAGGGGATCATCCGCCACCACCACCTGGAGATGAGTCTCGAGGGCGATCA
The DNA here is from genome assembly GCA_046758405.1 of Methylomirabilales bacterium (SeqCode). Classification (GTDB taxonomy): domain Bacteria; phylum Methylomirabilota; class Methylomirabilia; order Methylomirabilales; family CSP1-5; genus JBHIAD01. The sequence goes on along the minus strand of JBHIAD010000033.1, from coordinate 3,663 downwards.
GGGTGTCGAGTCCGTGCAGCAGGGAGCCCCCACCCGCCATGACGATTCCCTTCTCGGCGATGTCCGCGGCGAGCTCTGGCGGGGTGCGCTCGAGGGCGGTCTTCACGGTGTCCACGATGGCATAGATGGGGTCGTGCAGCGCCTCTCGGATGTCACTGTCGGTAATGGTGATCGTCTTGGGGATCCCGTCTACCAGATCACGGCCCTTGATCTCCATCTTGCGTGTCTCATCGAAGGGGTAGGCTGATCCGACCTGGATCTTGATGTTCTCGGAAGTCCGTTCCCCGACCAGGAGATTGTACTTCCGCTTGAGGTACTGGATAATAGCCTCATCCATCTCGTCACCCGCAATTCGGATCGACTGGCTGTAGACAATTCCCGACAGCGAAATGACCGCCACCTCGGTCGTGCCGCCGCCGATATCCACGATCATGTTCCCGGATGGTTCCTGCACCGGCAAGCCCGCCCCGATGGCCGCGGCCATCGGCTCCTCGATCAGGTACACCTCCCGTGCCCCTGCCTGTTCGGCCGAGTCCCGGATGGCGCGTTTTTCGACCTGGGTGATTACGGAGGGGACACCCACGACGATCCGCGGCCGGACGAGGGCCTTGCGGTTATGGATCCTCACGATGAACTGGCGAATCATCTGTTCGGTGATGTCGAAGTCGGCGATGACCCCATCCTGCAGCGGCCGGATCGCCACGATCGAAGCGGGGGTGCGCCCGAGCATCTCCTTGGCCTCCTTGCCGACCTTGAGGACCTGACTGGACCCCTTCTTGACCGCGACCACGGAAGGTTCCGACAGGACGATCCCTCTCCCCTTGACATATATCAGGGTGTTGGCCGTCCCGAGGTCGATTGCCAAGTCATTGGAGAAGATTCCATAAATCCAATCGAAGATCATGGACCTTGCCCCTCCCTCTCTCCCCCTTTATCCCCCTCGCTAGCCGTTAAAGGCGGCTAACAATTAGCACACGGTACCCCAAAGAACAAGGGTTTTTGGAACTCGTGCCTCAGAAAGACGGTGAGAAAAGCCTTGCATCCTCACCCGTTCCTTCGCTATTCTTTGGGCATCCACCCCCGGCACCACTTCGGTTCGGGCATTTTTCCCCAATGGAGGAAGGGTTATCCTGTGCTCAAGCAGATGCGGGATAACGTCAAATCCCTCAGCATCACGCTCTGGCTCGTCATCTTCTCCTTCATTGCCACGATCTTCGTGGTCTGGGGAATCCAATCAACCCCCGGGCAGAGCGGTCCGGCGGTCGTGGCCACCGTGAACGGTGTCCGCATCACCGGCGCGCACTTCCAGGAGACCTACCGCGCTCGCCGTGATTCGCTCCGCCGCATGTACGGCGATCAGTGGAACGACAAGCTGATCGAGGACCTCGATCTCCGCAGACGGGTGCTTGACGGTCTCATCACCGACACCCTGCTCCTGCAAGAGGCCGACCGCCTCGGGCTCCGGGTCAGCGACGCCGAACTCGCCCAGGCGATCAAGACAAATCCGATCTTTGCCGAGCAAGGAACCTTCAGCCGAACCCGCTACCTGGCGCTCCTCGACGCCAACCGGCTCACCCCGGAATCCTTTGAAGACCAGGTCCGCAACGACCTCTTACGCCAGAAGGTGATCCGGCTCATCCGGGAGGCCGTCAAGGTCTCAGAACTGGAAGCGTGGGAGGGATTCCGAACGGCCCAAGAGAAGGTTCAGGTGACCTATGTGGCCCTCCCCCGCTCCGCCGAAGCCAAGGTGAAACTGGAACAGCTCCGGGAGCGCCTGGAAAAAGGGGATTCCTGGGAGAAAGTCTTGCAAGAATCAGGCCTGAAGGCGATGCACCCGACGGCCTTCACCTTCCGCGAACCGGTGGTGGACCCTTCCGACAGTGGGTCCTTCCGTCTCGCGGCCTTCCGCCTGAGGAAGGAAGGGACACTCAGCCCCGTGGTCGAGGGGGGACAGTCCTTCTTCTTGATCAAGCTCCTCGACCGTCAGGTCCCGGATCGAGAGACGTTCGACAAGACCAAGGAGACCTGGATAGCGGCGGTCCGGGCCGCGAAACAACAGCAAATCGTGGCCGAATGGATCCAGGGACTCCGGCACCGTGCCAAGATCTCCGTGCAGGGGGGGCTCGGGTAGGTGGTCAGGATGGTGGAACGGCCTCTGGCACGATTGTCAGGGCGGGGGGAAGATGAACCCTTCGACCGTTGCCCCTTCGAGTCCCTGCCGGACCAAGGCCTCCACGTCGAGGGCGCTCTCCACCCGGCGGATCTCCTCCAGGTCAGTCCGGACCGCGGGATGCCTGGGCACGAAGAGACTACAGCAATCCTGGTCCGGCTCGATGGAGGTCTCGAAGGTCCCGATCTGACGGGCTTGGGCTGAGATCTCGTCCTTATCCATTCCGACCAGCGGCCTGAGCACCATCAGCCGGACGGCATCTTCAATGGCGGCCAGGTTCTCGACGGTCTGCGAGGCGACTTGCCCCAGGCTTTCGCCGGTGACGAGGGCCTTGGCCCCCTCGCCCTCTGCAACCCGCTCCGCGATCCGCACCATCAAGCGACGGTAGAGGATGACGCGGTACCGCGGCGGTGTGTTGACCACGACCTCCTGCTGGATCTCCCCGAAGGGCACCAGGTAGAGGCGGGAGTCATACTGGTAGCTGGTGAGGATGCGCACCAGCTCACGGGTCTTGTCCTGGGTGCGGCGATCGAGGAAGGGTGTCCCGTGGAAGTGGACGAAGGTCACCGGGCAGCCCCGCCTCATCATGCGGCAGGCGGCAACCGGCGAGTCGATTCCCCCAGAGATCAATGATACCACGCGCCCCGCGACCCCCACCGGTAGGCCACCCAGGCCGGCGTGCTTCTCCAAATAGACAAAGGCTTCCCGCGGGAGGACCTCGATGAAGATCGTCACCTCGGGTCGGCTGAGGTTGACCCGGAGCGGACGCAGGGTTAGGACGTGCGTCCCGATCTCCTCGTTGATCTGCTGTGACGTCAGGGGGAAGGCCTTGAAGGCGCGTTTCGCCGTCACGCGAAAGGTCTGAAACTCCCGCCCGGCAATCACCTGCTCCACCGCTGCCTTCAGGTGTGGCAGGTCGGGAGAGGTACGAAGGGTGAGGGAAAAGTTGGCAACGCCGAATACGCGGCCGATGCGATCCGCCACTGACTCCCAGACCACACCTTCGGGCAATTCCAGGCTGATCCGGCCGCTCAGCTTGCGGATCTTTTTGATCCCAAGACCTTCGGTCGCGCGGCGAAGGTTCGCGACGAGCTGCCCGATGAACCGAGGGCGGTTGCCCGCCTTCAGCGCGATCTCGTGATAGTGAACCAGGACGGTGGCCATCCCGTCTTTCGTGTCGCTGCAACGATTTGGCGTAGACATGATCATTACCTCGAAGGCTCCTCAGAACCAGGCTCTACAGCTTAGGCATGGTCGCATCGGAAACACCAACCAGCATCATTGGAGGAGCCTGACATGAGACTATACGGCGGCATCGATCTCAGTGCAAATAAAGGCCTCATGGTTCTGCTAGATGCAGAAGATCAGCGGTTAGCCGCAGCGAATTGTTGGGTCAACTAACCCGCATTCACCAGATGCTGCCGAATGAACTTCTGTATCGCGTCAACGACCTGGTCCTTGAACCCTGATGGGCTCTGCGCTACCCACACCGT
>JBHIAD010000032.1:0-13588 GCA_046758405.1 Methylomirabilales bacterium (SeqCode) | reverse complement strand
GGGGTTGTGGACAGGGTCCTCCTGATGGTCGCACCCATCCTGATTGGAGGACGCGAGGCCCCCTCGCTCCTCGGGGGCGAGGGGCTCACCAAGCTCGCCGAGGCCTGGCGAATTGAGCAGGTCCAGGTGGACCGGCTCGGGCCCGACCTGCTGATCGAGGGCTACCTCGGGATCGGCGGGCTCGAGGAGGGGTGAGACATGTTCGGCGGGATCATCCAACACCTCGGGACCGTAAAGGACCTCGAGAAGCAGCCATCCGGGGGGAGGCGTCTCACCCTCGCCGTCGGACCCCTCGGGAAGGAGCTGGGGATCGGGCAGAGCCTTGCCGTGAACGGCGTCTGCCTGACGATCACCAGGGTGACGGGTGACATCGCCGAGATGGACCTCTCCCCCGAAACCCTCTCCCGGACTACCCTCGGACGGCTGCGCCCGGGCACGCGGGTCAACCTCGAAGCCCCCTTGTGCCTTGGAGATCCGCTTGGGGGACATCTGGTCGCGGGTCATGTGGACGGTGTGGGACGCCTCGTCGATCGTCTGGAAGAGGTCACCGGAGCGACGGCCTGGTTCCGCTTCCCGGTCGATCTGGCTCCCCTCCTCGTCGAGAAAGGCTCGATCGCCGTGGACGGGGTGAGCCTCACGATTGTCTCCATCGGTGAGGGGCGCTTCTCCGTGGCCTTAATCCCGCACACCCTCACCACGACCACCCTGGGCGCCCTGCAGGTCGGAGACGAAGTCAACCTGGAGGTGGACATGATCGGCCGCTACGTTCACCGGGTGCTCGTGCTTCGCACGCACTCCGAGCGGAGTGAACCCGATCAGCTCCCATTGGGGAGGTTGTTGGATGAGCTTTGATTCGATCGAAGATGCCATCCGCGCAATCCGCGCCGGGGAAATGGTCATCGTCGTGGATGACGAGGACCGGGAGAACGAAGGGGACCTGACCATGGCCGCCGAACGGGTGACCCCCGAGGCCCTCACCTTCATGGCGCGTCATGGCCGCGGCTTGGTCTGCGTCCCCCTGGCCCCGGACCGGCTCGACGCCCTCAAGATTCCTCTCATGGTGCACGCGAACACCTCGGTCCACGACACCGCCTTCTGCGTCTCGGTCCAGGCGCGGCGTAGCGGCGCAGCGGGCCCCTCGGCGGTCGAGCGGGCGGCAACCATCCGGGCCCTCATCGACCCCGAGACGCAGCCGGAAGATCTTCAGCGTCCTGGGCACGTCTTTCCCCTCCGCGCGCGCGAAGGGGGTGTGCTGACTCGGGCAGGCCAGACCGAGGCGGCTGTGGATCTGGCCCGGCTCGCCGGACTCATCCCCGCGGGGGTCATTTGCGAGATGATGAACGCGGACGGGACCATGGCGCGCGCTCCAGCCCTGCGGGCCTTTGCCGACACCCATGGTCTCAAAATGGTGACCGTCAAGGACCTCATCGAATTCCGTGTCCGCCGGGAAAAATTGGTCCGGCGCATCGCCGAAGCACCATTTGTCACCCGACACGGCACCTTTCGGGCCATCATGTATGAGAGCTGCGTGTACCGCAAGGCCCACATCGCACTCGTCTGCGGAACGGTCACCCCGGCTGACCCAATCCTCGTTCGAGTCCAATCAGAATGCCTGACCGGGGACGTCTTCGGCTCGCTCCGATGTGACTGCGGCGCCCAGCTCGATCGCGCCCTGGAACTGATCGCCCGAGAGGGACGCGGCGTGCTCATCTATATGCGCCAAGAGGGACGAGGGATCGGGTTAATGAACAAAATACGCGCCTATGAGTGGCAGGACCGGGGCTTCGACACGGTCGAAGCCAACGCCAAGCTCGGCCTCAAACCGGACCTCCGCGAATACGGCATCGGGGCGCAGGTGCTCGTGGATATCGGCGTAGCGCAGATCCGCCTCCTGACCAACAACCCTCGCAAGCTCATCGGACTCGAAGGCTACGGTCTCCGGATCGTCGAACGCGTCTCCCTCGAGATTGCACCCACCCCGGAGAATCGCGGCTACCTTCAGACAAAGCATGAAAAGCTCGGGCATTTTTTCAGTCACGTCACCCGAGGCGAAGGAAACCGATCATGACCATAACAGGACGGACCTTCGCCGGCGATTACGATGCCCAGGGGCTGAGCTTCGCCATCATCCTCAGTCGATTTAACGACTTGATCACCGCCCGTCTGCTCGATGGGGCTCGCGAGAGCCTCCTCCGACATGGCGCAGACCCGGATCGAATCGATGTGCTGGTAGTCCCTGGGGCCTTTGAGATCCCCCAGGCGGCGGCACGCGCGGCTGCGAGTGGACAGTATCGGGCGATCATCTGTCTCGGAGCAGTGATCCGCGGTGCCACCCCCCACTTCGACTACATCGCGGCTGAGGCGGCGCGCGGGATCGCCGAGGTGGGCCGGACGACCGGCATCCCCGTTTGCTTCGGGGTCATCACCGCAGAGACTCTCGAGCAGGCCCTTGACCGTGCCGGAGGCAAGGTGGGCAATCGCGGATCGGAAGCGGCCCTGGCAGCGATCGAAATGGCCCGCCTCTTCGAGCAGCTCCAGAAAGAGGGAATCCGGTCCGATCCGGATCCGCTTTTGAGGTAACCCATGGGCAAGCGACGACGGTCCCGGGAACACGCCCTCCTGCTCCTCTATCAACTCGAGTTCCAACCCCAGCCCCTCGCGAACCTGCTCCCGACCTTCTGGGTTGAGCACCCAGCCCCCTCCGAGGTATGCGCCTTCACGGAAACGCTCGTTCAAGGCACCCTTGCCGAGCAGGAAGCCATCGATCATCTCCTCTCCCACCACCTCGAGCACTGGAGCCTTTCCAGGATGCCCATCGTGGACCGGAACATTCTTCGGCTGGCGGCCTATGAATTCCTCCGGTGTCCAGATGTTCCGGACCGGGTCATTCTGAACGAGGCGATCGAGCTCGCGAAGACGTACGGTGGGGAGGACTCGGGCCGGTTCATCAACGGGGTCCTGGACAAGGTCCGCGTCAGCCTCAGGCCGACGCCAATCGAGGCCGGCACGTAATGACGGGAGACCACGCCCGCGCATGGACCGCCGCCTGCCAGGGTGAGGTGCTCATCTGCTTCGCCTGGCCCGACGAGCCGGTGCCCCGCGGGTTCCTCGGCAGCGTGGACTGGATCCTTGGAGGGCGGGCCTCCCGCCTCTTCCTCCAGAAGCGGGAGGGGCTTTCGGCGGGAGATGTCTTCCTCCTCAACACGGAAGGCATGCTTCCAATGGAGAAGCTGGTGATCCTCGCGCTCCCCGACCCCGGCGCGTGCTCCCTAACCCTCATGCCTCGCCTGGGGAACATGGTAAGGCACGTATTGAACGGTCTGGCGGTCTGCTCGGCCACAATCGCCCTGCCGCACCGCCTTCCCTTTTCTGGAAGCCTGGCCCGCACAGCCTTCACAGAGGGCTATGGATCGGAACAGGCACAGAGGGATCTGACCTTCCTGGACTGGGAACCGCCTCCCCCGCCTCAAGAACGACGGATCAGCGCTTCCGAAAGCGGCCCCCTCGGCCAACGAGTCCCGGCGGAAGAATCCGGATCCGCCGCTGCCCATCCCTGAGCGCATACCCAAGACGCATGCCCTCGATCCCCTCATCGCGGAGACAGGTTAGGGCCCGGTCTGCCTCGGCCTCAGGGACGACAACGGCAAAGCCGACCCCCATGTTGAAGACTCGGAACATGTCGCCCTCGGCGATCTGACCAATCTCTTGGATCACCCGGAAGATGGCGGGCCGCTCCGGGAGCGCCTCGATCACAAACCCGACCTCGCTCGCGGCCCGAGTGAGGTTGAAAAATCCGTCACCGGTAATGTGAAAGAGGGCTCGGACCCAGGACACCTGGTCAAGGAGCGATCGGATCGGCCGGACGTAGATCCGGGTCGGCGTGAGCAGCGCCTCACCCACGCCTTGACCGAGCTCGGGGAGGTACTGATCAATCTTCAGCTTCCCTCGCCTGAAGAGCGTTTTCCGCGCGAGGGTAAGGCCATTGCTGTGAATCCCCGAACTGGGTAGACCGATCAGGACATCTCCCTCTGCGATATGCTGCCCGAGGATGATCCGGTCGACCGGAACAAGCCCGATTGCCATCCCGCTCAGGTCAAACGCACACCCGCGGCGGGACCCCCGAAGCATCTCTTTGACTTCCGCGATCTCCCCACCGGGGATCGAGATGTCGGCCTGCTGGGCTCCCGTGAAGAGACCCTTGCCGATCTCCCGAAGCAGCCTGGGGTCGGAACGCTCCAGGGCAATGATGTCCAGCATCGCCACGGGCTCAGCTCCGACACACAGCAGGTCGTTGACGTTCATCGCCACACAGTCGATCCCGACCGTATCGAACTTGTCAAGCATCTGCGCAACGAGGAGTTTCGTCCCCACCCCGTCGGCGGTTAACGCGATACCGATCCCCCCGGGCAGCTCGATGACGCTTGCATAATACCCGATGTCTACGACCGGCCGATGTCGGCCAAACACGAAGGTCTGGCGAATCCAGTGGACAAAATTCTCCATGCCGGCCTCTCCGGCAGCGCCGCCCGCCGCCTGCCGCGCATAGACCTTCCCCTCCGCCATCGCCCAACTCTCGTTGCCGCGGTGCCGCGTGGCTCGCTTCACTACCACGATTATCCGTCGAAGACCGGAAAGCGAGGGTGGCGTTCGTGCCGCCGAACCCAAAGGAATTGGAGATCGCGAGGCGAACCGATGCCTCGCGAGCCTTGTTGGGGACGTAGTCGAGATCACACGCAGGATCTGGATTCTCGTAGTTCACGGTAGGAGGGATCACACCATGTTTCAACGTGAGGCAGGTCGCGGCAGCCTCGATACCCCCGGCGGCCCCCAGCAGGTGGCCAACCATGGACTTGATCGAACTGACCGGCATCCGACCCGCATGGGCTCCAAAGAGGCGCTTGATTGCCAGTGTCTCATTCACGTCATTCTGCGGGGTTGACGTGCCATGGGCGTTCACGTAATCGATCTCTTCCGGTCGAAGACCCGCGTCGGCTACAGCCAGTTGCATCGCCTGATAGGCCCCCACCCCCTCCGGGGCGGGGGCAGTCACATGGTAGGCGTCCGCCGACATCCCGTAGCCGATGATCTCGGCATAGATGGCCGCCCCACGCGCTTCGGCATGCTCCAGACTCTCCAGGATGAGGATCGCCGCTCCCTCGCCCATGACGAAGCCGTCCCGGTCCCGCTCAAAGGGCCGGCTGGCGCGGCTAGGGTCCTCATTCCGAGTCGAAAGCGCCTTGATCTGCGAAAAGCCGGCGATGCAGAGCGAGGCGATGACCGCCTCCGTCCCGCCCGCAATCATCACGTCGGCATCACCGCGCTGGATGATCCTGAAGGAATCGCCGATGGCATGGTTGCCCGTCGCGCAAGCGGTCGTGACACACGAGTTCGGTCCCCTCGCGCCGTAGAGCATCGAGATCCGTCCAGAGGCCATGTTCGTGATAATCCCCGGAATGAAAAACGGGCTCACCCGACTCGGGCCTTTATCGGTCAAAATGGCCTGTTGCTCCAAGAGCATGGGGATCCCGCCCATACCTGTTCCGACCAGCACCCCCACCCGGTCCGCGGTTTCTCTCGTCACCGTAAGCTTCGCATCGTCCGTCGCCAGGGCTGCGGCCGCCAACGCGTACTGGATGAAGAGGTCCATCTTCCGGACCTCTTTCCTTTCCATCCAGTGGAGCGGGTCGAACCCTTGCACCTCAGCAGCAATCTGGCAGTCGAACCCAGTCGGATCGAACCGGGTGATGCGCCGCACCCCCGACTCCCCGTTGACGATGGCGTTCCAAAAGGTCTGGATGCCGATCCCCACCGGCGAGACCACCCCCAGCCCTGTCACCACCACGCGCCTCATGGCTCCCCCCTGGGGGCCGTCTCCAAAAGGATCTGTCCTGGGTTAGACTCGCTCCTTGACATACACCATGGCGTCCTTGACCTTCACGATCTTCTCGGCATCCTCATCCGGGATCTCGATCCCGAATTCCTCTTCGAAAGCCATGACCAGCTCGACAATGTCCAGAGAATCGGCGCCGAGATCTTCGATGAAGGAAGCCTCTGGGGTTACCTCGGACGCCTCAACCCCCAACTGCTCCACGATGACCTTCTTGACCTTCTCCTCAGCGTCCACGCTCGCGTGCACCTCCTCGCCTCCCCGGTTAGTGGTTTATCCCCTCACCCCGCGTCCGCCGCGATCACATCCAGAGCCCGCCACTCACATGGATGACCTGCCCTGTCACATACCCCGCGGGTTCCGAGACCAGGTACTGGACCGCAGCGGCAATCTCGCTTGGTGTCCCGAACCGCTTGAGCGGAATCTGGCCCAGGATTCCATTACGGATCTCGGTGCTCAGCGGGCTCGTCATATCGGTCTCAACGAACCCCGGCGCGACTGCGTTGATCGTGATCCCCCGGGAAGCCACCTCGAGCGCCGTAGCCTTCGTCAACCCGATGAGTCCTGCTTTAGCCGCCGCATAGTTTGCCTGGCCTGCGTTTCCGCGCACACCGACGAGCGAGGTCACATTCACAATTCGTCCACTCCGTTGCTTGATCATCGGCCGCAGCACGGCCCGCGTGCACAAAAAGGCACCTCGAAGGTTCACCTCTATCACGCGATCCCAGTCCTCATCCTTCATCCGGATCAATAGTCCGTCCCGGGTCATCCCCGCATTGTTGACGAGTACGTCGATCCGGCCAAAGGTCCCCAGGGTCTCGTCAACCAATGCCTCCACCTCAGCCCCGACCGCCACGTCTGCCTTCATCGCTACCACCGTAGCCCCATCCGCACGGAGGGCTGCAGCAGTCGCGTCGGCTCGAGGAAGATCACGTGCGACGATCACGACCTTCGCACCTGCCCGGGCCAGGGATGCGGCGACGGCCGCACCGATCCCCCGGCTTCCACCCGTCACGATGGCAACTCTTCCCTCAAGACTCACACCGTCTCCACCAGAGTGAGGGCCTCTGTCAAACTCTTTCCGTCCTCAACCCAGCCGATCCGCACCGTGTCGTCAATGCGTTTGATGAGCCCCGAAAGCACCCGCCCCGGCCCCACCTCAATGAAGGTCCTCACCCCTTCCGCGACCATCCGTCGAATCACTGCCTCCCAGCGCACCGGAGCGCTCAGCTGCCGCACGAGTGCCGCGACCACCGACGCCCGGTCCCGCTTCAGGTCCGCATCGACGTTGGCCACCACCGGAACCATCGGGTCACGGATGTCAACCTGATCGAGAAGGGACGCGAGCTCCTTCGTAGCCGGTGCCATCAACCGGCAGTGAAAGGGACCACTGACTGGCAGTGGCTGGACCCGCTTGGCGCCCCGCTGTTTGGCCAGAATCGAAGCTCGCTCAATCGCTTCCGTGTGGCCAGCGATTACCACCTGTCCGGGACAATTCACGTTGGCAACCTCGAGGACGCCGTCTCCCGCTGTGTCTTCGCAGACCCGGGCAATGTCCTCGAGGGAGAGGCCGACCACCGCCGCCATCGCCCCTACTCCAACCTCGGCTGCTCCCTGCATCAGCTCCGCGCGTCGGCGAACAACTCGGATGGCGTCCCGGAAGGAGATTGCCTCTGCAGCGACAAGGGCCGAGTACTCTCCAAGACTGTGGCCAGCCACCAGATCCGGCTTGACCCCCCGTGCCGTTAGGAGCGCCCACACCATCGTGCTGACAGTCAGGATGGCTGGTTGCGTGTTCACGGTCATCTGGAGCTCAGCCGCCGGTCCTTCCATGCACAGCCGCCTGAGGTCCACTCCCGTGACTGCTGCCGCTTCATTAAAAAGCCGCCCAACTTCGGGGAAAGCACTCGACAGATCGGACCCCATCCCCACGTACTGGGATCCCTGACCTGGAAAGACCAAACCGAGACCATCCCCCATTGTCACCACCGCACGATGGCAGATCCCCAGGCCAGGCCGCCGCCGAAGGCCGTCATCAACACGATGCCGTTCTCCTGGAGTCGCCCCGCACGCACGGCCTCATCCAACACCAGAGGGACTGAAGCTGCCGAAGTGTTGCCGTACCGGTCAATGTTACACGCGACTCTCTCTTCAGGAATCCCGAGCCGTTGGATCAGGGCCTGAATGATCCGGGCGTTGGCCTGGTGCGGGACAACGAGATCCACCTCCGCGCCTTCGAGGTGAGTGGCCTTGAGGGCTGAGAGGCAGGCGTCTTCCATCGCCCGGACCGCCACCCGGAAGACTTCATTGCCGTTCATCTTGATCTTGTTCAGTCGCTTCTCCAGGACTTCGGCATTCACCGGCATGCGCGAGCCGCCGCCAGGGGTCGCCAAGAGGGCCCAGTGAGCACCATCAGAGTATAGGTGCGTCGATAGGACACCCCGATCCCCTTCCTCTCCGCGCAAGAACACGGCTCCGGCGCCGTCCCCGAAGAGGACGCACGTGTTCCGGTCGCTCCAGTCCACAAGGGTCGAAAGGGCGTCGACTCCGACGAGGAGGACGTTCCGATACACCCCAGTCCGAATGAAATTGTCACACACTGCAAGGCCAAAAATAAACCCTGCACAGGCGGCCGACACATCGAAGGCCGTGGCTCGCCTCGCGCCGAGCGCCTCCTGGACGAGGCACGCGGTCGCCGGAAAGGGAAGGGCTGGGGTAACCGTCGCCACGAGGATCAGATCCAGGTCCACTGGATCCACGCTCGCCATCTCGAGGGCCTTGAGTCCGGCGGCTGTGGCTAGCGTAGCGGTGTCCTCACCCTCACTCACGATGTGCCGCTCGACAACTCCCGTGCGGGTCCGAATCCACTCGTCGCTCGTGTCGACCATGCGTTCGAGGTCACTGTTTCGCAAGATCCGAGAGGGAGCAGCAGACCCTGTCCCGACGATCCGGCTCCGTCTCATCATCCCCTCCGTCAGCTGTGGGCAACACCCTCTCGGATCCTGGCCAGCATGTTGGTCTTCACACATTCTGCCGTCACCCGGATGGCGTTCTTGATCGCTTTCGCACTGGAGCGACCGTGGCCGATAATCACGACCCCATTGACCCCGAGGAGCGGGGCTCCCCCATACTCCGCGTAGTCGATCCGTCTGTGCAGACGCCGCAAGCCCGGCCGTAAGAGTAACAGGCCGGCCTTGCCCCGGAAACCCGCGGAGAGCTCTTGGCGAAAGAGCCTGACGATGGTCTCCGCCACGCTCTCGCTGATCTTCAAGGCGACGTTCCCGGTGAAGGCGTCACAGACAACCACATCGGTTTTGCCATTAAAGATGTCAGCCCCCTCGACGTTGCCGACAAAGCGAATCGTCGGCTCTTCCTCGAGCGCTCCGAAGGCCTCCCGGGTGAGTTCGTTCCCCTTCGTCTCCTCTTCTCCAATGCTCAGGAGGCCAACGCGGGGCTCAGGGGCGCCCAGGATCTGCTTTGCGTAGACGCTGCCCATAATCGCGAATTGCAGCAGGTGTCGCGGCTTCGGATCCAGGTTTGCCCCAACGTCGAGGAGAACGGAGTAGCCGGTCGTGGTCGGCACCTGGGCGGCAATCGCGGGACGCTCGACCCCGGGCAGCGCCCCCAGAATCACCAAGGCGTGGGCCATGACCGCCCCAGTGTTCCCAGCGCTCACCATGGCATCGGCCTCGCCCCCCTTGACGAGGTCCGTCACGACACGAATCGAAGAATCCTTTTTCTTCCGCAGTGCCGCCGATGGAGACTCTTGCGCCTCAACGACCTCTGAGGCATGGCGAACCCGAAGGTCAAGGCCGGAAGTCCCCAGGCGGTCCAGCTCCGCCTGGATCGGACCTTCGTGTCCCACGAGGACAACCGAAACCGCCTGCTCCCGGGCCGCCTCCACCGCCCCGGCGACGTTCACCGAGATGCCCCCATCCCCCCCCATCGCGTCGAGGGCCACGGTGACTCGGGACGGCGACCCTCCGCACACAATCCCCTGTTCGTTCACCTCGCCCCTGGGGCCAGTCATGCCTCTTCCCGGCTCACCACCTCCCGTCCACGGTACCGCCCGCAGTGCGGGCAGGCCCGATGGGGACGCATGGGCTCCCGGCAGTGTGGACAGGAAACGGTCGTGGGCGGGGTGAGGGCGTCATGGGATCTCCGCTTGCGTGTCCGCTGGTTTGAGTGCCGTCGTTTCGGCAGGGGCATTGAACGGATCTCCTTCTTTTCTCTAGCGCAGGCGCCGAAGGACCTCCCAACGGGGGTCGGTCTCAACAGCGAGACAGCCGCAGGCCGTCACGTTGAGGTTCACACCACACCTAGGGCACAGACCGCGACACCCGTCACTGCAGAGAGGCTGGGCTGGCAGGGCCAGCTCGAGATTCTCCCAAAGGAGTCGGGTCACGTCGATCTGATCCCCCTCCAAGAATTCCACGTCCATATCCTCGGGGGCCAGCTCCCGCTCTTCCGCCCCGCCCCGCCCTGGCCGGACGTAGCGCACGACGAACGGTTCCCCGACTGCAACCGCAAAGGATTCGGAACACCGACTACAGGTGAGCTCCACCTGTGAACGCACCTCACCCTCTACGGAAACCTCGGTTGGCATCCGGTGGAGGTGCATCTTGGCAGCCACCACGCCGACTGGTGTCACCCGCAAGCCTGCTGGGGGCGGTCCCTTCTCCTCGATGCAGAGATCGAGACCTTCCCCAGGAATCTGTGCGATATCCACGAGCATTCTTCAGAACCAATGTGTAACAGCGCGCGCATTATACTGTTCAGGGTGAGCACTGTCAAGGGAAAACCAGGCCGGGGATAGCGATAAACCCTCACCATTGTTGCATCCGCAGCAATCACGATGTCCCCCTGTGCGGCTGGAAGACATCAACGCCGGCAAAGAAGAAAGGAATCTCAAAGGTAGCCGACTCGGGACTGTCCGAGCCATGGACGGCATTCTCTTCGATGCTACGAGCGAGATCTTTGCGGATCGTGCCGGGATCAGCCTCGGCCGGGTCGGTCGCCCCCATGAGAGTTCGGACCCGCCGAATCGCTCCTTCCCCCTCCAGAACCATCGCAACGACTGGCCCCGAGGCCATGAACCGCGTCAGGCTGGCGAAAAAGGGGCGCTCACAGTGAATGTGATAAAATCGTTCGGCCTCCTCCAGACGTAAGTGAACCATCCGGAGAGCCACTACCCGAAGCCCCGCCGATTCGAAGCGCCGGATGATTTCACCGATCTGGCCCTTGGCCACCGCATCCGGCTTCACGATTGTCAATGTTTGCTCCATCGCAATTTCCCCCAACAGACAAAAACCACCCGCCCAGGGGTGGCCCACCCTCCGTTTGCACTGTCATGAATTCGCGCGCCCACTCCTCCTTCGGCTCATCGCGTCCCGGACCCCCAGGCCGATCTCTGCCGGAGACCGACACACCATGACGCCTACCCCAAGCAGGGCGTTCGTCTTTTCCACTGCAGTCCCCTTCCCCCCCGCGATGATGGCGCCTGCATGCCCCATCCGCCGTCCCGGAGGTGCCGTCTGACCCGCGATGTACGCCACGACCGGCTTGGAAATCCTCTCCCGAATGAACGCTGCGGCTTCCTCCTCCGCTGTCCCTCCGATCTCCCCGATCAACAGGATCGCCTCGGTCGCCGGGTCACGCTCAAACAGATCCAGCGCGTCGATGAAGGAGGTGCCGACGATCGGGTCGCCACCGATCCCAACGCAAGTGGACTGGCCCATGGAAAGCCCTGTCAGTTGCCACACAGCCTCGTAGGTCAGAGTCCCACTGCGGGAAATGACGCCCACCGGACCGGGGCGATGGATGTGGCCCGGCATGATCCCCACCTTCGCTTGGCCCGGGGAGATAATTCCGGGACAGTTCGGGCCGATGAGCCGCGCCGACCGCCCTGAGAGAGCTCCCGTCACCCGTACCATGTCCAGGACCGGGATCCCTTCGGTGACGCAGACGACTAACCCGACGCCTGCGTCAGCGGCTTCCAGGATGGCATCGGCGGCGAACGGCGGTGGAACGAAGATGAGGGCCGTGTTGGCACCAGTCGCCGAGACAGCCTGGTGAACCGTGTTGAAAACCGGCACCCCGTCTTGGACAGCTCCGCCTTTGCCCGGCGTCACCCCGGCCACGACGGCCGTCCCGTATTCGCGGCAGGCCCGGGCATGGAAACTGCCCTCTCGCCCCGTAATCCCCTGCACCACGAGACGCGTCTCACGATTCACCAGGATGCTCATCGGGCGTTGCGGGCAGCGGCAACTGCCAGCTCGGCCGCCTTACCCATTCCCTGAGCCGTGATAAAGTGGAGCCCTGACTCTCGGAGCATCTCGCGTCCTCGCTCCACGTTCGTCCCTTCCATCCGGATCACAACCGGCACGCGCACCCGGAGCTTCTGTACGGCGGTGATCACCCCTTCGGCGAGCCGATCACAACGCAGGATCCCGCCAAAGACGTTGATCAACACGACGTGCACTCCCGGATCCGAGAGGAGGATACGGAAGGCATTCTCGACTTGCTCGGCGCTCGCACCCCCTCCCACATCGAGGAAATTCGCCGGAGATCCTCCGTGGAGCTTCACGATGTCCATCGTTGCCATCGCGAGCCCGGCGCCGTTCACCATGCATCCAATGTTCCCATCCAGTTTGATGTAGTTCAGACGGAACTTCCCCGCCTCGATCTCCAGGGGCGCCTCCTCGTCGAGGTCGCGGAGATCCAAGAGTCCTGGATGCCGGAAGAGGGCATTGTCATCAAAGCTAATTTTGGCATCCAGGGCCACAAAACGTCCCTCCTCCGTCAGAACGAGCGGGTTCACCTCCACGAGGGAAGCGTCTCGCTCAATGAAGAGACGGTACAGGCGTCCAATCACCTCATTCAGTTCTCGGACTTGATCTCCCCCGAGACCCAGCCCAAACCCGATTTTTCGCGAGGCGTAGGGGGAGAGTCCCATGGCCGGCACAACCGACACCTGAAGAATCTGCTCGGGCGTGCGAGCGGCGACCTCCTCGATCTCCATTCCACCCGCCCCGCTGGCCATGACCACGGGCAGCCCCTGCTTCCGGTCCACGACAACACCGAGGTACAGTTCACGGGCAATCGCCACTGCCTCCTCAATGAGCAGGCGATGGACCACGGTCCCCTGTGGTCCAGTCTGGGGGGTCACGAGAGGGCGCCCGAGGAGCGAGGTGGCTGCCTGCTCGGCCTCGGTCGGCGACCGCGTCAGCTTCACCCCACCTCCTTTTCCCCGCCCGCCGGCATGGATCTGCGCCTTGACGACTACGGTCCCGCCGAGGCGTGCCGCGGCTTCCTTGGCGTCGGAGGCTGAGGTGACCACGTTTCCCCTGGGAATGGGGATGCCGTAGGATGCAAGGAACTCTTTCGCCTGATACTCGTGAATTTTCAAGAGGAGTTATTTCTTCCCGGTCACCTTCTTGATCAGCCACACGACCGGATCATAGTGGGTGTCCACCACGTGCTCCTTCAATGGAATGATGCCGTTGTCGGTGATGTGGATATGCTCCGGGCAAACCTCGGTGCAGCACTTGGTGATGTTACAGTAACCGATCCCGGCCATGTCCTTGAGAAAATCCGTGCGGTCTTCAGTATCCAACGGGTGCATCTGAAGCTCCGCTAAGCGGATGAAGAAGCGTGGCCCGGCGAAGTGTCGCTTGTTCCCCTCGTGATCGCGGATGACGT
>JBHIAD010000031.1:0-14042 GCA_046758405.1 Methylomirabilales bacterium (SeqCode) | reverse complement strand
AGGCACACGATGGATAAACAGGCTGCGTGGGTCCGCTGGGGACTCCTGAGCGCCACCCTCCTGCTGGCGACCCCCGGCCCCGGTGCCGCCCAGAGCTTTTCAAGCGGAAGCACCGGGGTGGACGGGCCCTTCAACCCGACCTGCACGCCAACTCCTTGCTCGGTGACCGTTACCCTGCCTCCCGATGGTGTCTTCAACTTCACGACCATCACGATTCCCTCGGGCGTCACGGTAATCTTCACCCGAAACGCTGCGAACACGCCGGTGATCCTCCTCGCGACCGGGAACGTCACGATCAATGGCACGATTGACGTCAGTGGAGGATCCGGCACCACCTTTGGCCGGCCCGGCCCGGGAGGGCCGGGAGGCTTTGAGGGAGGTGCGGGTGCGGACGGCGTCACCACTGTGCAGGGTGGCTTCGGGCTTGGGCCGGGCAGGGGTCTGCGCGGGAATAATATTAACGGTGCCGGTGGTGGGGGAGGGTACGGGACAGCGGGCACAGGCGGGGCCGGACCTACCAGCGGCGGCACCCACGGCGCGGGCGGCCCTGCGTATGGTAGTCCCTTCCTTCGCCCCATCCTGGGAGGATCGGGTGGTGGCGGGGGTGGCGCGAGCCTCGGCAACCAGTTTGGCGGGGGTGGAGGGGGTGGAGGTGGCGCTATTGTGATCGCGTCCTCCACCAGCATTGCCCTGAACCAACTCCCCTCAATCCGCGCTGACGGAGGAACGGGCTCGAACGGCAGTGGCGGGGGTGGCGGCGGATCAGGCGGGGCCATCCGGGTGATCGCCCCGACGATCACGGGGTTTGGCAGCCTTAGGGCAAAAGGCGGGTTTGCGGGTAGCCCCTTTGGGGGGAGAGGAGCTGACGGTCGCATCCGTGTGGAGGCGACCACCCTCAGTTTCACAGGTGGGACCATCCCCCTGGCCACGAGCGGCCTCCCACAGCCCGTCTTCCCGGGAACGGGGCAACCCACGCTCACGATTGCGAGCGTCGGCGGCGTGTCCGCCCCCGCCAACCCAAGCGGGAGCACCCTGGCGGCCCCGGATATCCTGTTGCCGGCGGGGACGACCAGTCCGGTGACGGTGACCCTGACGGCGAGTAATATCCCGCTTGGCACCACCATCCTGGTCACGGCGACGCCCCAGAGTGGATCGCCGACCAGTGCGACGAGCAGTGGCCTCGCGGGGAGTGTGGCCAGCTCAACGGCGACGGCAAGCCTAACTCTCAGTCTTACCCAGCCGAGTGTGCTCGTAGCGACGGCGACCTTCCCCCTCGTGGCGTCGGCCAATGGTGGCCCCATCTTTGCCGATGGTGAGGAGGTGCAGTGGGTGCGGGTGGCGGCGACGTACGGCGGCAGGTTAACTGTAACCTACATCACGGCCTCCGGCCGCGAGATCCCGGTGCGGTAACGGCTGGTGCAAGGGAAGGTTCGCAGGGTCTAGAGTGCAGATCAACATCGCGCCGGGGGAGAGGATGCAGAGCGGACCGTTCCGAGAGGGAGAGCAGGTCATCCTCATTGACCCGAAGGCCCGCCGGTACCTCGTCATGCTGCGGGCCGGGGACCAGTTCTCTTCTCACCTCGGCCAAATCCCGCATGCCGCGATCATCGGCCTGGCCGAAGGGTCGCGGACCGTCAGCAACATGGAGACCCCCTTCCTGGTCTTTCGGCCCACGGTCGCAGACTACATCCTGAAGATGCGGCGAGGCGCCCAGGTCCTCTACCCCAAGGACATCGCCAGCGTCTTGGTGTGGGGGGACATCTATCCGGGGGCCACGGTCCTCGAGGCGGGAGCGGGCTCGGGGGCCCTGTCCCTCGCCCTCTTACGGGCGATTGGCGAGAAGGGATTGCTCATTACCTATGAGATCCGGGAGGATTTCCTGCGGCAGGCGCGCGCGAATGTGGAGCGTTACCTGGGACCCGTCCCCAACTGGCGGCTGCGACTGCGGGACGTGTATGACCGGGTCGAGGACGGGCCGGTCGACCGCGCGGTCTTGGATGTTCCCGAAGGGTGGCGCGCCGTCCCGCATGTGGCCAAGGCGCTCAGGCCCGGGGGGTTATTGACCGCCTTTTACCCGACGGTCCCCCAGGTGCAGGCCATGGTGAGCGCCATCGAAGCCCATCCTACGCTGCTTGTCGAGGAGGTCTTCGAAACGATACTCCGGACCTGGAACGTTCAGGGGCAGAGTGTCCGTCCCGACCACCGGATGGTGGCCCACACCGGATTCATGATCACCGCCCGCCGGCTGAGCGAGGGGGCGAAGAAATCCACGCCCCCTCCGATCCCGGCCGAGACCTTGCCCCAGGAGGCGGACGCGCAGGTATCCGCCAAGGCCGAGGACCTCTGACCCGCCACCCGCCCGGCGAGATCGCGCCCGAGCTCACTTCCCGCGGACAAAGATGCGGTTATAGATCGCCCGAACGCGCGCCGCATGGTCACGGTATTCCGTCAGGAAGCGCGCGTCCGGCCCGCTGCCCCCGTTCCCCTGATACCCCAGCCGTCGCGCCAGCTTGATCAACCGTCGCCGGTCCCGCGGAATCGCGTCTAACGAGGGCTCGGTCCCGATCCGGAGGCGGCTCTCGGTCCGGCGGAGGAATCGGTAAGACGTGGCCAGGGCCTTGGCGTCGTCGGCCGGCAGAACCCCCGCCCCTGCCAGGGCATCAAGGGCTCGCAACGTATTCGGCTCCCGTAAGGCCGGATCCCTGGGGCCAGCGGTGAGCTGAAGGTACTGTACGATGAACTCAATGTCGACGATACCCCCAGAGCCCAACTTGAGGTGGAGTTCCTTCCCCTTTGGGCCGGTCCGCTTCTCTTCGATCCGCCGCCGCATCGCGTCGATCCGTTGAGCGACATCCGACGGCAGCGGGCGGTGGTAAATCTCGTCGTGGAGAACGGACATCAGCAACCTGCCCAGGTCGGCATCCCCGGCAACGGGCCGGGCCTTGATGTAGGCTTGACGCTCCCAGAGCTCCGCGTAGCGTGCGAAGTACTGCGCGAAAGCTTCCAAGGGCTGGGCGAGGGGTCCCTTGCTCCCCCACGGTCTGAGCCGCGAATCCACCCGATAGACCGCCCCCTCCTGGGTGATCGTGGTAAGGGCCTTGGTGACCCGATCCGCGAGCTTGCTGTAGTACTCGGCGCGACCGGGCCGCCCCATCTCGCCTGCGATGGTCCGCCCGTCCTGCTGATAGGCGAAGGCAACGTCCAGGTCGGCGTTGTAGCTCATTTCCTCCCCCCCGAGCTTGCCGAGACCGAGCACGACAAACCCGGTAGGATCCGGCTGTCCGTACCGCTCCCGGAGATCCTCTGTGGCCAACTCCATGGCTCCCTCCAGGCAGACCTCCGCAAGGCAACTGAGGGCGGCGTGGACCTGGGCAACGTCCGCCTTCCCCAGGATGTCCCACACCCCGATGCGGAGTTCCTCCCGCTTCTTGTACCGGCGGAGCGCATCGAGGCGAGGGCTTCCGGGTGGCGCCGCGCGAAGCGTCATCCGGAGCTCCTCGGCCATCTCCTGGCGACTCTTCATCTGGGTCACGGTGCCGGCATCGAAGAGGATGGCCAGGAGGTCAGGATGGCGGACGAGCGTCTGGGAGAGAAACTCACTCACGCCGAAGACCCGGATCAACAGGGCCAGGGCCACCGGTTGCTCCGCCAGCATGGTGAGGACCGCGTCACGCGCCCCGATGGCGGCCACCAGGCGCTCAAAGCGGTTGAGGGCCACGTCCGGATCGGGCGTCTCAGCCAGCGCCTTTAGGAGCGCGGGGGCGAGCCGAGCCAGGGCGCGCCGTGCGCTGGGGCCGTAGTGCCCAAGGGCCGGACCGTCGCGGAGGGCCTGGAAGTTCTTGAGGGCGCGCTCAACTTCCTCGAAGGGGATCACCGCAAGGTGTGGACGGATCCGCTCGAGGGCCCCCCCTGCCTCAAAGAAGAGGACCAGATCATTGGCCTCTGTGGTCGGCTTGGTCACGTCGTCGCGAAAGAGTCCATCATAAATCCGACGAACCGTGTGGGTGTGCGCCCCGTAGTCCCGCTGCAGATCCGCAACCGGGTCCTCCGAGATCCGATGGTGGTACCCAAGGCGTCTGGCCAGACTCAGCAAGCGAGCGTGATCCTGGGGAAGGGTGTGAATCTGCATGTGATGCAGGATCTGGAGGCGGTGTTCGACGGTCCGGAGAAAGGTGTAGGCCCTGACAAGCCCGGCGTAGTCCTCGTAGCTCAAGAGCCCCTCGCCGGCCAGCCGGTGCAGGGCCCGGAGGGTGTTCGATTCGCGAAGCCACGGGTTCTGTCCCCCATGGACCAATTGGAAGGCCTGGACGATGAATTCGATCTCTCGGATGCCCCCGTACCCGAGCTTGACGTCGCGGCGCAGCACCTCATCGTGGCGGAGGCTTTGCTCGATCCGCTCTTTCATTCGACGGATCTCGCCCAAAGCGGCATGATCGAGGTACTGCCGATACATGAAGGGGCGCATGCGATCGAGGAAGGCACGGCCGAGGGCCTCATCCCCCGCAACCGGACGGGCCTTGATGAGGGCTTGTCGCTCCCAGGTCTCCCCAAAGGACTCGTAATACAGCTCGTAGGCATCAAGGGAGAGGGCGAGAGCCCCCTTCTGCCCACCCGGCCTGAGCCGAACATCCACGCGGAAGACGTACCCGTCAGCCGTCACCTCGCCGATCGCCCGAATGATGAGTTCCGCGAGCTTGGCGAAGTACTCGTGGTTGGCGATCTGGCCCTGCCGCCCACCTGCCGCGCCAGGGACACCGGTGGTTTCCCCCTCCCCGCCGTACACGAACATCACATCAATGTCCGAACTGAAGTTCAGTTCTCCCCCACCCAACTTGCCCATCCCGATGACCGTAAAGGGACAGGGCCGGGGCGACCCCTCGCCCTGCCGAAGCTCCGGGATCCCGTGGCGTCGCCGGAGCTCCTGCTCACATACCTCGGTCGCTCTCTGCAGGGTGACCTCCGCGAGATTGCTGAGTTCGAGGGTGATGCCTCCGAGATCCTGGTTCCCGAGGAGGTCCTGGAGGCCGACGCGGAGGATCTCCTGGCGCTTAAAGCGCCTGAGCACCTGCCACTGCCGCGGAATTCCCTGGACCCGGCCGACCAGTCGGCGCAGATCCTGATCCAGGTCGGCCTTCAGCTTGGGGCGCCGCAGGACACCGGGTTCGAGGAGCCACTCGAAGAGCTGCGGCATCTGGATGAGAATTTCGGCCAGGTACTGTGAGCTGCCCAGGATCGTCAGCAGCAAATCCAGGATGCGCCGATGACTCAGGAGGAGTGAGAACAGAAAGCGGCGGTCAATCACCTCGCCGGCGAACCGCTCGAGGTGAATCAAGGCCATCTCGGGATCGACCGTGTTCTTGAGGCCATCGAGCAGAGCGGGCAGCAGGGCGAGAAAGGCGTCGCGGCTGAGCGGCGGCTCAGCTAACCCCGTGAGGATCTTCAGGGCCTTTTCCGGATCCGGACAGCCAGCCTCCACGAGGCGGGAGCGCGTCGCTGAAGGATTCGGAAGGTCAAAGGCCGATTCGGTCATCGGTGATTACTCAACCCCAGCCCGACGCCGGACCGTTGGGGAAGGAAGGGGCGCTTCCGCTGCCGCAAGCCGCCGCATCGCGGTCAATTCCGTCGAACGGGTCCTCATCGATCGAAAGACCAAAGCCGCCTCTGCTGGGAGCGTCGCGGTCATCCTCCGCGCGCGCGAAGGAAAGGGAGGTGCACACCCGGTGGTCGTGCAGTCCGGAGCATGGCACCGACCGTCCGCATATGGTATCAGTAACATGGAGGGGACAGGATTGTAAAGGTAGCGGGACCATGGAAGGAGGGAGCGGATGACGCTAACGGGAAAGGTCGCCGTCGTGACGGGTAGCACAAAAGGGATCGGGCGCGCCATCGCCACCGCCCTCGTCGATGCCGGGTCCCACGTGGTGATCTCGTCCCGGAATCCCGAAGCCGTCACCGAGACGGTGGCCACGTTCGCAACGGGCGCCCCCGACCGGGTCGTTGGCAAGGTGTGTGACGTCCGCGATCTTGCGCAGGTTCAAGCCCTGATCGCCTTCGCCGGAGAAGTCTTCGGAGGCCTCGACATCCTGGTCAACAACGCCGGGGTGGCGCATCTGGCCGAGGTGGCAACACTCGACCCGGAGGCCTGGCGCGAGGTGATCGACACCAACTTGACCGGAGCCTACTACTGCTGCCATGCCGCTATCCCGAAGCTGCGAGCCCGGGGAGGGGGGGAAATCGTCAACATCGGCTCTCTGGCGGGAACCAATGCCCATCCCCGCATGGCGGCCTACAACGCCGCGAAATTCGGTTTGCTCGGCTTCAGCGAGGCCCTGTTTCAGGAGGTACGGCACGACAACATCCGCGTGACTCACCTGATGCCAGGCAGCGTGCAGACGGACTTCCGTGCGACGGGGCAGGAGAAGACGGGGTGGGCCCTGAAGCCCGAGGACATCGCCGCCATGGTGTTGCATGTCCTCACGAGCCCTCCCCACATGATGGCGACGCGCATCGAAATGCGGGCAACCAAGCCGCCGAAGCGGTAAGGCCGGGGGACGATCGCACTCACCCGCGGAGCCGGAGGGCGAGACGGGCGACGTGGCCGAAGACTTCCACCGCCCCGTGGGCGCGCAGGGTTGCTTCATCGGCCAAGTGAGCACAGGCGATGACACGGATTCCGGCTTGGGCCGCCGCTTCCACCTCGTTGGGCCGTCCGGCCAGGTAGCAGGCCTGACGGGGTAGATCCTCCGGGGCCATGTCCAGCGCCTTGGCCGCAGCCTGGAACTGCGCCCACCCCGGGGCCGCGTCATCCACCCCCACCACTCGGGGGAAAAATTCCGCCATATCAATCCGTCGCAGCTGTTCAATGACGATCGTGCGGGGCATCCCGGTGAGCAGGACCAAGCTCAAGCCGCGCGCCACGAGGAAGGTGCAGACTTCACGTGCTCCTTCAGTCGCAACCGGCCGGGCCCCCAGCAGGTCTGCCCCGAAATCGGCGATGACCTCTTGGGGTTCCACCGCCTGATGGCCGTGCTCAGCCAGAACGCGCCGGAACTTTTCCTCGAGCGAAAGCTCCGGATGGGCTTGATAGAAGAGGAGGCCGGTCTTCGGCGAGAGGTTCAACCGCCTCTGCAGGAACCGTCCAAACTCCCGGCGCCGGAGGAGCTCCCGGTCCAAGACGACGCCCTCCGCGTCGACGAGAACGGCTGGATACCGGAGGAGGTGCATCTCCAGAGTCACCTGACGTCCTCCTGACTTTCGTCTTTACAGACCGCCGCCCCTACGGTATAAGAAACGGAATTCGTCTTCCCATCCTGCGAGGAGGATGAACGCATGTCAAGCGGGAGCACGAATGACCCCGCGGAGCCGCTCGATGGGCTCCCCGGGTGGCATCTACATCATCAGGTCCTCAGCAAGACCTTTGAAGGCCAAAGCGAGGAGAAGGTGGCCAACTTCGTCCGCTGCGTCCGCGATCTCGCCGACGTGTCGTCACGGAAGATTCAGATCGACACAGATGGCACGCGGGTGACCATCACCTTCCGGAACCCGGCTATGGGATCTCTCTCCCCGATCGACATCAAGATTGCCCGCCAGGTCGAGAGCTTCTCACAAGATAACCTGTAGTCCCGCTTTTGTCCCAGGACCTCTCCCGCCGGCAGCGTAAAAAGGGACCGGGCCCAGCGGGATCGCCCCGCGGGGCCCGGTGAACTCCTGGCCAGACCTTGGTTACAGGTCGAAGTACAGGGCGAACTCCCAGGGATGAGGCCGCAGCCGGAGAACGTCAACCTCATTCTTCCGCTTGTAGTCAATCCAGGTCTCAATCAAGTCTGGAGTAAAGACGTCCCCCTTCAGGAGGAACTCATGGTCCCCCTCCAGGGCGTCCAGGACCCGATCCAGGCTCCCCGGGAGCTGCTTCACGTTGGCCGCCTCCTCCGGCTCCAGCTCGTACAGGTCTTTGTCAATCGGCTTCCCCGGGTCGATCTTGTTCTGGATCCCGTCCAGACCCGCCATCAACATCGCAGCGAAGCTGAGGTACGGGTTGGCGGAGTTATCCGGCGTCCGAAACTCAACCCGCTTGCTCTTCTCACTCCGGCTGTAGACCGGGATCCGAACACACGCGCTCCGATTCCGCTGGCTGTAGACCAGGTTGATCGGTGCCTCGTAGCCCGGCACCAGCCGTCGGTAGCTATTGGTCGTTGGCGCCGCCAGAGCGCACAGCGCCTCAGCATGCTTGAGAATCCCCCCGATGTACCAGAGGGCACTCTGGGAAACATCGCCGTAGCCCCCCAGCTCGAAGAAGATGTTCTTCTCTCTCTTCCAGACGCTCTGGTGGGTGTGCATGCCCGAGCCGTTGTCCATGAAAATCGGCTTGGGCATGAAGGTCACCGTCTTGCCGAACTTCTTCGCCACATTCTTTGCACAATATTTGTACCACATGACATTGTCCGCCATCCGCGTCAGGACGGCGAAGCGCATGTCAATCTCCGCCTGCCCCGCGGTCCCGACCTCGTGGTGGTGGACTTCGCATCTCACCCCCACGCTCTCCAGGGCCAGGACGATCTCGCTGCGGAGGTCCTGCAGCTTGTCCATGGGGGGCACGGGGAAATACCCCTGCTTGTAACGGGGCTTATAGCCGAGATTCGGCTTCTCCTCCTTCCCGCTATTCCACCACCCCTCTTCGGAGTCGAGATAGTAGAAGCCGTAGTTGTAACTCTGATCAAACCGGATATCGTCGAAGATGAAGAACTCCGGCTCGGGCCCGAAGTAGGACGTGTCGCCAATCGCCGTCTGCTTGAGATAGGCCTCGGCCTTCTGGGCAACGTACCGGGCATCCCGGCTGTAGTTCTGACCCGTCACCGGATCCTTGACATTGCATATGAGAACGAGCGTTGGGACCGACAGGCAAGGATCCATGACGGCAGTGTTTGGATCGGCCACCAGAAGCATGTCGGATTCGTGAATGGCTTGAAATCCCCGGATCGAGGAGCCATCGAAGCCAATACCTTCGTCGAAGAGCTCTTCGCTGAGCTCCGTTGCTGAGATTGAGAAGTGCTGCCAGAGTCCGGGCAGATCGATGAAGCGGAAATCAACAATTCGGGCCCCGTGATCCTTCGCAAACTTGAGGACCTCTTTCGCCGTCATACGTGCCTCCTGTCTTCCTGGGACCTGGGGAAAGGGACAGGACCAGCGTCCCACGCCCCAGTGGTCCGTCGCTTATGGTTAGACGGCCGCTTCGCCGCGCTCGCCCGTACGGATGCGAATCGCCTCTTCGCAGGGGATGATGAAGATCTTCCCATCGCCGATCCGTCCGGTCTTGGCTCCCGCCTGAATGGTCTCGACCACCTGATCGGCCTTGCCCTCGGGCACGACGACCTCGACCTTGACCTTCGGGAGGAAGTCGATGGTGTACTCGGCCCCCCGGTAGAGCTCGGTGTGACCCTTCTGGCGTCCGAACCCTTTGACCTCGCTGATTGTCAGACCCTGAATGCCGATCTCCGCTAGGGCGTTCTTGACCTCGTCCAGCTTGAACGGCTTGATGATCGCTTCGATCTTCTTCATTTTCATCTGTCCTTTACCCCCTGCGCAAGCCGCGCCATATTATCGATGTCGCCCCCCGAGCAGACCTGAGATTTCCACGGCGTGCTGTGCGAGACCCACGCGCCGGGGAGCAAGGCATATGCCAACAGCCCACGTGAAGACCGCTTCGTTAAGAAACCTGTCTTGACAACAGGTTGCGCCGCTCCCAACCGCGCTCCGGGCCCCTGTCCCGGCGACCATCCCATACTCAGTGCCTACCGAATGGGCAGGGAGACACGTGATGCCCTTTCCCCCGGCAAGGCCAATCCCTGTGAGCTCCATCATTCGTAACCCCTCATCCCCCCCTGTAGGCGCCTGCGCGCGCCTGCATGAGAGGTGACTGCCTCGGGCAGCCCCCGAATCGCTGGGAGGCTGCTCGGCGCGAGGGCCCTCGTCGCCGCCTCAATCGGCGGGAGAAAGCGCTCCTCCGCCATGACGATCGGCTCCGCTCCACACCCCTCTCCCAGGGCAACGGCCAGGGCAATCGTAGCCCGGTAGAGTGCCTGGCGGCGCGAAAGGCAAGCCCGCTGGGATCGGCCACGCCGATCAGACACATGTGGTCGATGACTTCACCCACACTCCACGCCATCGCGCCGGCTACCGGACGACCAATCTCGCGCGGAGGCGATTGCTGACATTCCCCTTCCCATCCACGGCGAAGACCTCGTAGACGCGAACCCCCTCAGTCAACGCGCCGAGGGAGACACTCACGGTCCCGTTCATTTTCCCGAAGTACTCCCCCCGGCTGACGAGGCTCGGGGCGATGCCGGTGGTGATGGTAAAGTCCTGGATCTCGCTCCGGAGCACCAGATAGACCTCCTGCACGTCTCCATCGGCATCGCTGAATTCAAAGGCCAGGGAGACCCGTGCACCTCGATTGACCTCATGGGGAACGATCCGGAGATCACTGATTCGGGGGACACCCGGTCCTGGGGGACTCGGCCACAGTCGCGCGGGACCTGCACACCCGAGTATGGCGAATCCGACGCCCAGCACGAAAAGCCATCCGAGACCTCGCCAGCACCCGCCCACTGCCCCTCCCCTCGCCCGGTCTGCCCCCGGGGGCTCCTATGATACCCACCACCCGCCCCTTTGTCTACGCCCCTCGAAGGCGCGAAGCGATCTCCCCGTCAGCCGCGGCACCCTGCCACAGCGCTCACGATTTCCTCTCGGGGGAACCGTCCAGGCGTTGGACGGGAATGACCCGCCGTCCCACCCGGACCTGCCACGCGCCGGGGCCCCGTGTCTCAATCCGAAGCACCTCAGTCCGGTCGTGAAGGAGCAGCCGGCGTTCTCCGGCTCCCAGGCCCGACCTGATCCGCCGACAGAGGGCGTCGCGAGTATCCACGGCCTCCCGCAGCAAAGAGCGCGCGGTCTCCTCGCCCACGATCCGAAACCGAAGCCGGTCTCCGGGTCTCAGGTGGGCCAGGCGCCTGAGGTCGGCCGTAATGGCGGCGGCAATCTTCGCGTAGCCCCCCGTGGTCTGCCTGTCTGCAAGGAGGAGAATCGGTTGGCCGTCCCCCGGAACCTGGATGGCCCCCAGGGGTAAGCCGTCGGACGGGATGTCGGCCGAGCGTCGATGCTCGATTGCCGGCCCCTCGAAGCGGATCCCCATCCGATCCGCTTTGGCACTGACCACGTACGTCTCCTCCCGGAACCTCTTCATCCCGGTGTGGCTGAAGGCCTCGGTCTGCGGTCCCAGGATCACCCGGACCTCTTCCGGAGGTTCCACGGCAGGCCAGAGGTCGGGCGGGAGGGTGCGACCCTCGACGGTGTCGATCGGCACCAGAGGATTCCCCGCGGCGAGGTGATCTCCTGGGGCGAGGGTCCGTCCGTCGAGGCCTCCGAAGCCGGCGGGAAG
The DNA here is from genome assembly GCA_046758405.1 of Methylomirabilales bacterium (SeqCode). Taxonomy (GTDB): domain Bacteria; phylum Methylomirabilota; class Methylomirabilia; order Methylomirabilales; family CSP1-5; genus JBHIAD01. The sequence continues at coordinate 2,608 of JBHIAD010000031.1, read as the reverse complement.
ACAAGTGCTCCGGCTGCCCAAGAGGAGTGGGGCCGTGAATCCCCCTGCGACCGCCAGATAGGCCCGGAAGCCACGCCGGGCCGTCCCGCAGCGAAGGACTTGACCCGGGCGGATTCGGATCGTTGTCCAGAGCGGAGCGGGAACCCCGTCGATCGTCCAATCCACCCAGGCTCCCCCCGTGGCCACGACCGTCTCGGCGAGGACCTCGAAGGTCGGCCCCACCCCGGTCATCTCGATGCCCGCGAGCCCCTCGTTGTTCCCCACCAACCAGTTCGCCACGCTCAGCGAGAGAGGATCCAGAGCACCGGCGGGCGGGACACCGAAGCGCTGGTAGCCAATCCGCCCCAGATCCTGCACGGTGGTGAGCCATCCCGGCTCTCGCACCTCGAGGACGGGACGGCCACCATGAGCCGGAGAGGCCTCTGGGCGACGGCGGGTGCCGCCCGACCTCTTCGCGGCCCCCGTCGCCCCGTGAGACGGCACGGAACGGAATCGGACGAAGTCCCCCGGCTTCAACCGAGCGGGGGGGTCGTGGGTCGGGTCGAAGAGGGGAATCTCGGTGCGCCCGATCAGGTGCCATCCTCCTGGAGTCTCGCGGGGATAGATTCCAGTAAATCGCTCCGCGATGGCGACGGACCCCGCGGGCACGCGAACACGGGGGGAGGCCCGCCGCGGGAGGGCGAGCCGAGGCGGCACAGTTCCCAGGTACGGAAACCCCGCCGTGAAGCCGAGCATCAGCACCCGATAGAGTGGCTGCTGGTGGAGTTGGATGACTTCGGCCGGCGCAAGCCCAAGGTGCGCGGCCACGGCCTCGAGGTCGGGACCATCCGGACCCCCGTAGGAGACCGGGATCTCCATCTGGTCTCCACCCGGTGCCGGCAGGCGCGCCACTGCCGCCTCAAGCCGTCGGAGGGAGGAGATGAGACGCTTCCCATCGATGACGAGCGGGTCGAAATAGACGGTGAAGGAGCGGAGCGTGGGCAAAACCTCCACCACGCCCGGAAGATGCAGGGCCATGACCCGCTCGGCGAAGGCGCGCACCCGATCGTTCAGCGCCAGGGAGACCCGCCCACCGAGCTCGACGATCAGGGCTGAGTCCCCGGCCGCGCGATATCTAACGCGCAAGGACCTGCTCCAGAGGACGGAGGGCGACCCCGGCCCGCTCGAGCCCGGCCCGGAGGTGCCGGGCCATCTCGACCGCCCCTGGAGTATCCCCGTGGACACAGATCGTATCGACCTCGAGCACGACCTCGGTCCCCTCGGCGCTCTTGATCCAGCCCCGAACGATCCCAAGGGCTTGTTCGAGGGCCTGCGCCCTGTCGGTGATCACCGCCCCCGCCGTCCCCCGCGGGACGAGGCGCCCGTCCGCCCGGTAGGCCCGGTCCGCGAACCCCTCCGCCGCGACCCGAAGCCCTTCCTGTCGGCCGGCCTCGAGGATCGCGGATCCGGCGAGACCGACGAGAATGAGGGAACGGTCCACCGAGGTCACCACGCGGGCAACGGCGCGGGCGACGGCTGCATCTTCCACCGCCCGATGATAGAGGGCTCCGTGGAGCTTGACGTGCTGCATGCGCATCCCCGCCGCCTCAACGAAGGCGCGGAGGGCGCCGATCTGATAGAGGACGTCAGCCTCGATCTCGGCCGGCATCGTCCCCACCGCTCGCCGACCGAACCCGACGCGGTCCGGGTATCCCGGATGCGCCCCGACCCGCACATCGTACCGCTTGGCCAGCTCGACCGTCTGGCGGATGAGCGTGGGGTCCCCCCCATGAAACCCGCAGGCCACGTTCGCGGAGGTGATCAGTGGGATGAGGCCCTCATCGTCACCGACCCGTCCCGCCCCGGTGCCCTCGCCGACATCCGCGTTCAGATCGATCGCCGGTCCGGCCTCCTCCGTGGCCCATCTGGCCATCAGAAGCCCCCGAGGGCCCCATCAGGGAGATCGGTCACGAACATGTGACTGGGCGCGTGGGTGATCATCAGTTCCGGCTTGGCCTCGAGGGCCACCGCTTGCGGCGTCACACCGCATGCCCAGAACACCGGGCCCTCGGCACCACGGATGGTGATCGGGTCCCCGCAATCAGCCCGTCCGAGGTCGGTGATTCGCGTATGCTCGGTCACCTTGGCCCGCCCTGCCGGCCGGTTCTCCCCCTAGAGCGACCCGGGGTTGTCAATCCCCCATCGGACCCGGTCCACCCGGGGCATACTGCTGGCGGAGGTAGAACCGCCGGAGCCACCAGAGCCCGCCCACATCCAAGAGGAAGTGGGCCAGGATCGGCGCCACGAGGCTCCCGCTTTCCTGGTAGAGCAGCCCGAGGTACCAGCCGACGCCGGTCGCCCACCCAATATAGCCCAGGCTCAACGGGTGCAGCGCGCCGAAGAACACCCCCGCCAGGATCCAGCCGACCTCCACCTGCAGGACTCCCCGGAAGAAGACCTCCTCCGAGACCGCTGCGATCACGGCCAGCCCGGTTCGCTCGGTGGCCGAAAGCCGCCCGAGGGTTGGCACAAGCTTGTCGCGGAGGTCCCGCCTCAGGGCCCGAACCGGCGGGAACCCCTGAGCCGGCCTCCACTCGAGGAGCGGGACACCGAGTAGGGGGAGACCACC
>JBHIAD010000030.1:0-14306 GCA_046758405.1 Methylomirabilales bacterium (SeqCode) | reverse complement strand
TAGAGGACGTTCTTCAAGGTCGTCTTCCACGGGAACAGTTGGTTCAGATCCTGAAATACCATGGCCCGGTCCGGTCCCGGCTCTTTCACCGGGCGCCCGTCCACCAGGACCGAGCCGGCGGTGGGGACCTCAAACCCGGCGATAATCCGGAGGGTGGTGGACTTCCCGCACCCCGAGGGACCAATCATGCAGAGGAAGTCTCCGTCACGGACCTGAAAGTTCACCCCCTCGAGGGCCTGAACCGGCGGGACCTCGTACCGCTTGGACAAATTCTCAACCTGGAGTTTTATGTCGCTCACGATCTCGCGTCGACCCTTCATGCCGGCCACAGCAAGAACGAGCACCGATGGCAACCGGGGTGACCGGTCCGCCCGACCTGGCCCGAACCCCTGCCGGCTCAGCCCACCGGGCCGGCAGGGGGACCTTCCTTGCCGCCACGCCCTCAGCGCCGGCGGAGTCGCACTTCCTGCACGAATTCGGACGTGGCGAAATCAGAAACGTCCTTCGGCATCCGCTTGATCAGCCCGATTTTGTGCATGAACGCCGAATAGGCAAGCAGCTCTTTCTCCACGTCCACGTTGGAGACATCGTAGCGGACCTCGGTTCTCATCTGCTCCAGGGTATCTCCAACACTCATCTTCAGCGTCGGGGCGAGGATCTCGGCCGCCTCCTCTGGATGGGCAACGGCCCATGCGGCTCCTTCATTGAAGGCCCTCACCACAGCCTGATACGCCTCGGGGTGTGCCTTCGCCCAATCGGTATTGACAACGACTTGCGCGTTCGGCATAAACCCCCCCTCCGTCGGCCAGAGGTTCGCCAGGGCCTTCATCCCCCTCCTTTTCTCAAGAATCGCGTAAGGAGGGCTCGTGATGTGGGCATCGATCTGGCCGGTAATGAGGGACTGGTAGGAGGTGGGGTGCTTCATCTTGACGATGTACTGGTCTAGGGCATGAGGATCGATCCCGTTGCGCTTCAGATACCACTGCAGGGCGATGTGATTTGAACTGCCCGGAGCGGGCGCGCCGATCTTAAAGGCGGGGGAGGACTTGGCGAGTTTCACGAACCCGTGGATGTCCTTCACGTTGGTATGTCGAGTGACGAGCTCGTGCTTATACCCCGTCATCACGTCGGCCGTCTTCGTGGCGAGTCCCTTCGACCAGCCCTTTATGAAGGGGGCGAACCCAGAGATCCCGACATCCAGCCGGCCTGCCGCCAGGGCAGCCCGCAGGTCCGGACCCGAGGCGAACCGATACTCCTTCACCCCCCATCCCGGGGCGTACTTCTCGACCAGCTTCTTCTGCACGACGATGGTGCTGATCGCACACCAGAGACCATACTGCTGCGCGATGCGGATGGTCCCCTTACTTCCCGCCCACACGTCCCGAGCGCTGCTGAGTGGCACCAGGGCCACGAGGAATAACCCGACCAGGACGATGCAGAGAGATCTCGAAACACCCTTTCTCATGGCCGTTCCTCCCTGATTGCGGGTCCACTTCGGAAGAGGTCGCGTGTCGATGAGAAACCTAAACCTAGTCCCACGCAGCTTCTCTGTCAAACGCTAAAACCCCTGCGCTTGGATGGCAGAAGCGAGTGCTTTCGGTCAGACGGCATCCGGGAATCCCGATGGGGCCAGGAAGCCTACTTCATCCGCTGATAGCCAACGTGCCCCGCTGACAATACGCGGCAGGGATCAGCGGCCCCGGCCTCGCTGCCCATACGTCGGATCAGCGAGCCAGGCGCGCTTCAACGTATCCCCCCGGAGACCGGAGCGCAGGGCCTCCAGGGCCAGGACATCCTCGGGGGCGACATTCCCTAGGCTGACATTCGAGCCGAACCGCAGGATGAAGTGCTTCTGCTGGGCCGCGAGCGGCGTCTCCCAGATGAGCCGCATGGGGTCCCTCAGCCCCGAGACGATCAGGTCGATCTCCTCGTCCTTCGGCACCCCCGAAGGATCCATCACGCCGACCCCCTTCCCCGCCTCCCGGGCCTCGACCAAGACCAAGAAGGCCCCCAGCTCGAGGTCACGTTCGACCTGCTCCGCCATCGTCTTCGAGGTCAAAGCCTCCTTGGGATCCTTCTTGCCGACTTCGCTGATGGTCAGGAAGCCGGCTTGGACCGACTGCGTAATGACCCGGGTCCGGGTTCGATGATCCATCGTGATCGTGCCGTCGGAGATCTCGATGGCCGTGAACCCGAGCTCCTGGGCTCGCTCCAGGTAGCGGTCAAAGGTTCCCTGCCAGACGCAGACCTCCTGGAAGGTTCCACCGGGCATGCAGTAGATGCCGGCCTGCCGAAGGATCTCCAGCTTCTTCCGCAACAGCGTCCCCTCGAAGAAGGCAGAGGTCCCGAAGGTGAGCTTGACCACGTCAACAGCGTCGGCGGCAGTTGCCGCCAGGTCCTCGGTGGCCCGGAGCCCCAGCCCCTTGTCAATGACCATGGTCCACCCGATTTGTCGGGGTTTTCGGGCTCGATCCGCGACCGGGATGTCGAAGACACCCTCCCACGCCTTCGGGCCTGACTGTTTGGCGACGATCCGTGCCTTGGGTGCCCTTCGCATCAGCCGATTCCCTCCATGCAGTTATGGGGGCTGCAGACCGTCGCCTGGGCCGACCGGATCTCCGCGCTGGCGACAAAGGCTTGGATCGCTCGGAGCCGCTGCCACATCAGGGTGGGCGTATCCAGGGGAGGCAACGGAATGCGCTCGTACAGCAGAACCGTCTGCCCGTGTTTCTCAGTGGCATTGTCGAACAACAGCTTGACCAGCCGCTCGTTTGGGTGGAGACGAGTGACCCTCGGCCGATCCCGGCCCTGTTCGACCTTGGGATGGATAATCCGGACGGGCGGACTCTTTGCCACGTCCTCGGTCGTCTGGACCGCGGCAAAGTCAATCGCAATTTTCGTTCCCCACACGTCCTGCACTTCGGGCAGGACAATACCTAACTTCTGGGGAACGTGGGGGAAGCCGTGCAGGAGGTTCCCGACTCGGATGTTGTCGAAGAGGGAACCCTTGTAAAATTCGTAGCCCTCGGCCGTGACCCGCAGGTGGGTCATCTCCGTGCTGAAGATGGTCCATCCCCGGCTGATCCCCGAGAGGAGAAAGACCGTCTTTCCCGCCCCCGCCGGGCCCGGGATGAGCCAGAACTCCCCCCGGTCCTCGTCGACCATGGCGCTCGCGTGAAAGGTGTGGATGCCGTGAACCGCCTCGAGCACGTGCACCACGTACCGGTAGAGGAGCCCGAGGTTCCCAAAGAGGGTGAAGCGCCGGTCGAGGACCTGCTGCTCAAACGCCGTGAAGTCGCCCACAGCGAGGACCTGGCCGGCCATGCGGGTGATCGAGCCGGCGACCTCGGGCAGGTCAGCGACCACGACCTGGGCGTCCAGGTCGGCCGACCAGGGGATCTCGTCGATCCGGTGGTAGTCGGTGAGCAGCGACTGTTGCACCCGATCCGCGAAATACTCGGACTTGGTGATTAACGCCTTGTTGTTGGATTGGAGCCCGATCCGCGCCTTGCAGATTTGGATACCCCGTCGATGCATCTCCATGCGCGTCGCTCTCTGCACCCTTACAACCCGAGCCGGCTGAAGATATCTTGGAGGCGCCCCTCGGCACGGCTCATCACCTCGGCATACAGATTGCCGCCATGGGCATCCATGGCCACCGTGAGGGGCCCAAGCTCCTTCACCCGAAACCGCCACAGGCACTCGGGCATCAGATCCTCCCAGTAGACCGCCTCGATCTCCTCGATCTGTGTCGTCTCGAGGGCAGCCGCCCCTCCCACGATGGCCAGGTAGCAACCGCTATGCTGCCGGAAGGCCTCAAGGCTTGTGGCCGACAGCCCCCCCTTACCGATGATGGCGCGGACCCCGTGATCTCGGAGGAGCGGCTCGGTGAAGCGGTCCATCCGCATGCTGGTGGTGGTGCCGATACTCACGGGTTGATAGCGGCCGCCCACCTTCTTCACGCCCGGCGCGGTATGGAGCAGGACAGCCCCCGTGAGGTCCACTGGTGGAGAGGCGCGCTCGTCAATCAATCGGATCAGGGTGGCATCCCGGATCCCAAGGACCGTCCCATCCAGCCTTACGGAGTCGCCGACCCGCAGGTTCTCGATCTGAGTGCGCGAAAGCGGTGCCCGTAACCGATGGTCCGCCATGCTTCGTTCTCCGATGACCAACAACCACCTGGACTCGGTTCGTCGGTCAACGGTTGTCGGTGATCGAATCTAGAATCCGTGCTCGACGTGCCCGTCTGGATAGATCCGTGCGCTGGCCCGCTCGCCGCGCCAGCACTGGATGCAGACCCCGACCGGGTTCTGGGTTATGTGGGTGTACGCGTACTCGACCTGGACGGCAAGGGTCGTGGTGTCCCCTCCCAAGCCCATTGGACCGATCCCCGTCATATTGACCGCCTCCAGCATCTCCTCCTCCAGGTGCGCGATCGCCGGGTCGGGGTTTGCGCTTCCGATGGGCCGCCAGGTGGCCTCCTTGGCGAGCTTCATCACCAGGTCCGAGGTGCCCCCAATCCCCACCCCGATGACGGTGGGGGGGCAGCACATCCCCCGGGCCGCCACCACCGACTCCAACACGAAGCGCTTGACGCCCTTGAGGCCGTCAGCCGGGACGAGCATCCGCATGAAGGACATGTTCTCGGACCCAGACCCTTTCGGCATCATCTTGAGTTCGAGACACTCAGTGCCCTCAACAAATTCGATGTCGATCACCGGGATCCGGACCCCTGTGTTCGTCTGGGGGTTTTCCCGGGTGATGGGATGACAGATGCTCGACCGGAGGGGGTGCTCGGCAGTCGCCCGCCGGACCCCCTCCCGGATCGCCTCGACGAGCCGGACACCACTCACGGCGATTCCCTCGCCGATTCGAGCCTGGTAGATGGGGGTCCCCGTGTCCTGGCACACCAGGAGGTCCCTACCCTCCGCCACGTCGACGTTCTTCAGCATCGTTTCCAGGATCTTCCGGGCCCCAGGGTGGGTTTCCCGCGTGAGCGCCCGGCGGAGCGCTTCCTTGACATCGGGGGGGAGGATCTTGAGCGCGCGAAGGTAGAGGTCGCGCGCAGTCTCCTCCACGAGCTTCATGTCCACGCTGCGATTCATGGCATCCCCATCCCGGTCCCGGCTCTGGGGAGATTACCGGTCCTCGCTGCTGGGAGCGTGACGGTCCGAAGGCACAGCATCTGCGACCGGTCATGGAGCCCTTGCATGATCTACGTTAACTCCCGATTCCCACAGGCATCGCGGAGGGCCAGGTGGAAACGGAGATCGGCCTGCGGGTAGGCCGAGACGCCCTCGGGATCCTCCAGGGTCTCCCCCGAAGCGAGTTTGTCCTCATACAGTTTGGCGCCGGAGGGCAGAAGGCCCCGGAGGATGTGATCCTTGAGCACTTCGTACACGCGCGCCGGCAGGTTCTGATCATTCAGGATCCTCTGAGGTGTCTCGGGGATCGGCAAGGGAATACTCCGGCGCGTGATTGCAACACCCTGAAGAGCGAGAAGGTAGATTCTAACGTATGCAATATACTCACCCAGTCAAGAAAAAAATGACCCACTCGGTCACAGACAGGTTGTATGATTCTTCCGGAGCCGGTCGTGGCCTGGGTCATCGGGGCGTGCCGTGGGGCCTGGTCCGGCTGATGCAGCGCGAGGTCCGGCGGCTGGCGGAAGGGTAATGTGTCGCGATACCCTGCAACGCCAGGCTGGATAACGCGGCGGCCGCGCCGGAGTGAATGACCCTACCGGACCTGAAGCACAACTTTCACGATAGCTGCCTTGAGTCCTCCGAGTTAGGCCCGCGCCGCACGCTCCGGCTCCGTGTTGCGCTTCAGCCTAGCGCTGGGGCAACCGAGCTGCGCTTCGGTGCAATGGAGAACTTCGAAGCGGTTCGCGCCTATTTCCCGCCGCTGCCGACCCCGCCCCCGGATGCGCACTGGGACACCGTCGAGTCCTTGGGGCACGCCGAGGGTTCGAAATCGACGGCCCGCTCCTTGCATATCCGCCTGGTACTGGATCGCGCCGGTCCCCTCGAAATCCATTGCGGCAAGCTGGCAGTGCGGTGACGCGGGCAGCGGTCCCGCATAACAGCGGCTGTAGCGGCCCGGCGGGTGAGGGAAGACAAGGGGGGAATGAGGTGGAAGGCGAGCCCGCGGAGCACTCGAAGGAAGGCACACGACGACATCCCCGATGGATCGTCAGGGGACGGCTGACAGGACGGATTCGGGCGACCGACACCGCCACCCTCATTGATCTAAGCCCGGGTGGGGCCCAGATCGAGCATACAAGCATCGTCCGGCCGGGAACCATCGCGACCCTGACGCTCCCAGTGAAGGGGCGTGACCTGACGCTCCGGTGCCAGGTCGTCTGGTCGCGGGTCCACCGGCCGCAGGTCCGGGGAGACAGGGGACGCGAGCTGATCTACCGAAGCGGGCTGCAGTTCCTGGATCTTCCGGAGGCTTCCCGGCGGCTACTCGAGAAGTACCTCGCGTCGCTGAAGAAGGAAGGGCCAGCTCCCGAGCCCGCATGATCCGGCGTGAGGTCCGGCGGCTGGGGAAAGAGGAGCATGAACGGTAAGCAGTCTTCGGGGAGCTCGGCGGAGGAACCGCAGGCGGACCTGCGACGCGATCCCCGGTGGGTCATTCCGGGCCGGCTTGCCGGGCGAATGAACCCGCCAGGTCAGGACCTCTCGGTCGTCGATCTGAGTCTTAGCGGGGCTCTGGTCGAACATCCGGACTCCGTCCGGCCCGGCACTATCTCGTCGTTGACGCTCTTGCTCCCGGGGAAGGCGCTGACCCTCACGTGCCGGGTCATCCGATCACAGGTCAACCGACACGAGGTCTCGCCCACTGGGGCGCGAGAGCCGATCTACCGGACAGGGGTCAAGTTTGTGGAGGTCCACGAGGCCTTCCGGCCGCGGCTCGAGGCATACCTTGCGTCTCTCAAGAGGAAAGGGTCAGGTCCCGAGGCGGCATGATCCGGCGCGAGGCCCGGCGACTGGGGGAGGACAAGAAGAGATGTTGGGATAAATGGGCGCTGTCCCCGAATTCCCTGTCCCCGAATTCCATGTTACATCTATATATGGCTGTTGTCGAAGCATATAGAGTGTCCATGCACTATCTTTGCCGCTACTCCAACTCAATAACGCTCGTTTGCTCATTTAGGTCACGTGCCTAACTAGAATTAGACTGCGTAAGTTAATATCCCCTAACCCTGCAATGCTTCCAGTTCCAAGCGGACGGCTCGGCAATGCACCCGCGACGAGAATCTGTTCAAGCCAAGCGCCTTGGACCAGAATCTCTCGCATGAGAGGAGGTGTGGGTGGTTTACGATGTGCCGTACACATGGTTGACCAGATCCCGGAACCAGGGAGGCTTGGTGAAGAGGACGTACAACAAGAGCAGAGCGGCGAAGGGAATCGGAATCAGCGCGTCAAGCACGGCTAGAGCAAGGAGTCCCGCGATCAGTGTCCCGCGTTGAGGCATGCCTTTCCTCCTCCCATTGGACTACCAGCGATCGCGCAAGCGATAGGCGATCGGGACGCGAATAACCCCGCCTACGGGCGGCAAAGGCTCGGCTCGTTTCACCGTCTCGACCGAGGCCGCATCCAGGAGGGCGGAGCCGGAGGAGCGGATCACGCGGACCTCCTTCGCTCTGCCCTGCACATCGATCGTGAACTGGACCTCCACCGTCCCCTCCACCCCGAGACGCCGCGCCTCCGGGGAATAGCGTTTCGCCCGCTCGATCCTAGCCAGGAGCGCCTGGATCAGGTCGGCGCTCCCGCCATCCGCCGAGCCGTTTCTTACTCCGATGCCGCCTCCTTGCCCCCGTCCAGACTCCGCTCCAGAGCCGAGCGAGGCGACCTCACCCGTGTGATGCGATGGCCCAGTCCCCTCTCTTGCCCCTCCCCCGGTACCGCCGCCGAGATCGATGCCATGCTGGGTCGCGGCCATTCTCTTTGCCTTGTCTCCCTCGGACTCACGGCCGAAGCTGCCAGTGATGCTGCCCTGCCCAGCAAGACGGGCCTTCCACCCTGCCTCCTCTCCTTCTCCTCCGCCCTTGTCTGCCGAGGTTGTCATTCCAGACGGGTTCGTCCCTCGTGCAGCCGGAACGAGCAAGGGCGCTGGCCTTGCCGTCAGGAGGAGATGGGGGTGAGAAGGGTTAGGGCCGAGCTTTGGCCGATCCCGCTGGGTGGCTGAAATTGGGATAGACCCCGATACTGGATTCTCCGCAGCAGCCGCTGCGACCGCACGGGCCTTCGAGGGGAGTGGCGCCCGAGAAGTCGCCGGCTCGGTCGGTGTGTCCACCTCATGATGATTGGGCTGGGTCGCGGGAGCCGCCTGGACAGTCTCAGGAGCAGCGCTCCGCAGTCGAGCGGCCGGGGCCAACTTCTGCCGCGAGATCAGCAGCAGTCCACTCTCTCCCGCTCGGGGGCCGCCTTCTTGCCGGGCCATCGGCCGGTCATCTCGGACCGGGCCAGATCCCCCGACACCAGCATCCCCGCTGGCAGCAAGGACCACAAACTCGACCCGGAAGGCGTCCTGATGGGGGGCCGAAAGAGTAACGGACCAGGCCAGCGCGATCACGAGGGCGTGCAGGGCCAAGGAGAGAAGCCATGGAGTCGTCCAGGCCGGCCCCGTCTCCCGCCGGGCCTGCATCGCGTCCGGATAAGTCCGGTCCCCAGAAAGCGGTCGGGACGCCATGTCCCCTCCCTTGGCTCAGTAGTACCCGGAGAACTCGAGGGCCAGCCCGAAGAAGGCGTTGATCCCCGGCGCCGGGATAAGGAAGCGGCTCGAACCGACCAGCGTACCCCAGGTCTCGTAGTCTCGGTCGAACAGATTATTCACCTGGGCGAAGGCGGTCAGGTTTTTCCACCGGTAGGCTGCCTTCGCGTTGGCGACGAAGTAGCCGGGAAGCCGGGAGCTATTGTTGGGCTCGTCGCCGTTCAGGAACTTGCCACTCACGTAGAGCCCGCTCAGGGAGAGGGTGAGTCCCTGGAGGGGATGCACGTTCACGCCGGTCCCGAGCTGATGGCGTGGCACGAGGGGGAGCTCATCCCCCGCCTCGACCGTTCCTGAGCTTAAGACGACCTCTCGCTCGAAGGTGGCCTGCACGAAGGAGTAGGTGAGGAACCCATCCACAAGACTGCTCATACGAGCCTTCACCGTCACCTCGAGCCCACGGCGCCTGGTCCGCTGCGCGTTCTCGTTGATCCCCCCACCAGTGGAGGGATCGGTGACGACGAAGAAGATGTCGTCCCGGGCATCTGTCAGGAAAAGGGCCACCGTCCCCTCGAGCCAGTCTCGGTACCTGGCTCGCGCCCCCACCTCGTAGGTCTCCGACTTCACCGGCTTCAGGTCGGGGTTCGAGGAGAAGGGGGCAAAGGCGAAGAGCTCGTCGACGGTCGGGGTCCGAAACCCCTCTGAGTAGCTGGCGTACAGCGTCAGAGGAGGTACCGGGCTATAGGTTAGGCCCACCTTCGGATTCAACCGGCTGAAGCGCCGGGTGCCGCTATTGGCTGGCGTGTCTTCATCCACAAAGCTGATCGAATCACGGTCGTAGCGGAACCCGGCGGTGAGGGTGAGGAAGGGCATGAGTTCGAAGGCCTCCTGAAGGTAGAAGCCGAGGGTCTCCTCATTCGTATCGGAGCCGCCTGTCGAGGTGAAACTGCCGAACTTGCTGAAGGAGTCCGAGGTGAAGTCGTGCCGGACGAACTCGGCCCCGGCAGTCAAGAGGCTACGCCGCTCGGCGATCGTTGCCTCGTGATTGAGCTGCACCGTCCCGCCACGACCGAGGATCTCCGTGGTCGTCCGGCTGGTACTGGTCAGCCCAACGATGAAACTATCCTTTGACCCGTCCTGGACGAACCCGTTCAGGGCAAGGGTAAAACCCCAGGGGAGCTTCTGGGTGCCGTTCAGGGTCACCGTGTTCACGAGCTTGTCGAAGAAGTCGCCGGGGGTCAGGTTCTTCCTCCGATCCCCTTTGACGATGTCCGATTCGGGAAGGGAGCCGGCCTGCTTGAATCTCCCGTTGCCATGCATAAAGGAGAGGGTCAGGTCGGTCCCCTCACCGACCCGGTAGCCGAGTTTGGTGAAGAGGCGCGTGACGCGGCCGTCGGACTCCCGGCGGAATCCCTCCTCCAACTCCCGCGCCAGGCTGATGAAGTAGTCGATCCCCTTCAGCGTCCCGCCGGTAGCACCCACATACCGCTGGTGACCATAGCTCCCGTAGGCTGTCTCGACCCGCGTCTCAGGGACTGGCCCCCCGCGCCGGGTCGTGAGGTTGAGGACGCCACCCAGGGCGTTCTTGCCGAAGATGGTGGCGGTACCTGGAGCGACTTCGATCCGCTCGAGGGCCTCGAAGGGGATGAGCTCGAAGTTGACCGCGCCAAAGTCTGGCTCGTTCAGACGGACACCATCCAGAAAGACCGCAGTCGTCGGGACCGGGATGCTGTTGAAGCCTCGAAGGTCGAGCTTCCGCTCGAAGGCGTTGCCGACTTCATCGTAGAGCGTGACGCCGGGCTCGAACTGGACCGCATCCGGGACGCTTTGCGCGCCGCGCTCGCTCATCTCTTCCCGATCGATGACTCGTACCTGGGTTGGAACTTGCGAGAGATCCACGGGACTCCCGGGCAACCGCGTCGCCGAAATCACGACCTCGGGTAGCCGCAGGAATGGTTCCTTTTCCTCTTCGGGGGCTTGCTGCCCTCCCGCAGGCGATGTCAGGAAGGTGATACTCGCTCCTATCACCAGACCCTTCCAGGGAGACTGCTTCCACATGGAACACCTCCTTTTGACCGCGAAAGTGGTGTTGGCCATGTCTCCGGAAAAGGTTTCCTGACTCGTGGATCGTCGCGGTCGCCGCGCCTTCCCATTCCGGCTTGACGGAACAGTGGCTTGATGCGGCGCGCTCCCCACTCACAGTGGCGGGACCGTGCTGGATTCGTCCCGGGGGCCGGGACCCACCAGCTTCCCTTTCATCCGGAGACCTCTTACGCAGGATGCCTCGAGGCCCCTACATCCGCCCCATCTCGGGCAGGATGCGCGGCCGACCGGTCGCGGGATCCCGCCCCACCCAGAGCGAGCAGCCGTAGGTGGACTCGAGGATCTCAGGCTGCATCACCTCCTCCGGCCGCCCCTCGGCCATCACCCGTCCCTCCTTGAGGAGGAGCAGGCGGTGGCAGCAGGCTGCCGCAACGTTCAGGTCGTGGGACACCAGGAGCACCGTCAGCCCCCGTTGCCGATTGAGCGCCCGGATCAGCCGCAGGACCTCGACCTGATGGTTCAGGTCAAGATGGACCGTCGGCTCATCCAGGAGGAGGAGCTGCGGCTCCTGGGCGAGGGCCCGGGCGATCAGGACGCGCTGCTTCTCGCCGCCCGAGAGCTGATCCAGATATTTGTGGGCGAGGCCCCGCGTCTCTGTCTCGTTCAAGGCCGCGTCCACCTGAGCCCGGTCCCTGGGCCTCTCGAAACCGAACCCGTTCATCCAGGGATAGCGCCCCATCAGGACCACCTCCCAGACCGTGAAGGGAAAGGCGACCTGAAACTCCTGGGGGACAACAGCAACGATCCGGGCGACGGCCCGGCGCGCCATCATCTCGAACGTCTGGCCGAAGAGGCGGAGCGCCCCGGTGTGCGGGCCGCGAAGCCCGCTGAGCAGCCGCAGCAGCGTTGTCTTCCCAGCGCTGTTCGGCCCGATGACGCCGAGGATCCCACCGGTCTCCACGGCAAAGGAGACCTCCCGCAGGACCGATTCGCTCCCGCCGGGATAGGCAAAGGTGAGATCCCGCACCTCGACCGCCTTCATGGGTAGACGCTCCGATACCGGCTCCGGAGGAGATAGGCGAAGAAGGGGGCGCCCAGAAAGGCGGTGATAGCCCCTACGGGGACCTCCGTCGGTGCCGCCACCGTCCGGGCCACGGCATCCGCCAGGATGAGGAAGATGGCCCCGGCAAGGAAAGAGGCAGGGATGGCCACTCGGTTGTCCGGGCCGAGGCAGAGGCGCACGGCGTGGGGAACCATCAGGCCGACAAAGGCGATAGACCCGCTGGCCGAAACCGCCGCTCCGGTGACCAGACTGCAGGCGAGGAAGATGATCCGCTTCACCCGCTCCGGCTCGACCCCAAGCTGGGCCGCTGCTTCCTCCCCTGCCGAGAGCATGTTTAAGGGAAGGGCCTGGGCATAGATCAGCGTCGCGCCAATCAGCAGGCAGCCGACGACAGCGCCGATGGTCGGATAGCCCACCACCCGGAGATGCCCCATAAGGTAGAATAGGACCCCCTGAAGCTCTTCGGCCCGGATCAGGGCCGAGGCCAACATGATGGCCGAGGCGAAGAACAAAGAAACCACCACCCCGGCCAGGAGAAGGGTTGTGATGGGAAGCCGACCATTGATGCTGGCGATGCCATACACCGCGACCGCCGCCACCAGCGCCCCGGCGAAGCCGAAGAGGGGGAGCAAGAGGACCCCGGTCCCCACGCCGATCCCGGTCAGGACCCCCATCACCACGCCGAAGGCGGCGCCACTGGAGACGCCCAGAACATAGGGATCGGCCAGGGGGTTTCGGGATATCGCCTGAAACCCCGCCCCCGCTAAGGCCAACGCCGAGCCGACGATCCCCGCAAGGATGGCCCGGGGCAGGCGGAGGCGCAGGATGATGGTTTCGTGGGCCTCGGTCCATGAGATGGGAATGGGAACAAGCTTACCGAAAAGGATCGCCAGGATCTCAGGCAACTCCACCCGGACCGTCCCCACCAAGAGGGCAAGGAGGATCGCTCCCATGAGCCCGGCGGTCAGCATCCCCATGATGGTGAGCAGCCGGAGGCGCGTCATGGACTCTCCTCGCTGAAGGCCTCGGGGTGAAGAAGATGGGCCAAGAGCTCCACCGCCTCCGCGATCCTGGGGCCGGGACGGTTCACCACGGTCGCGTCAATGGCTCTCACTGCCCCTTCTCGAACCGCCCGCATCTCCCTCCAGGCCGGTAGGCGGCGGAGGAGCTTCCAATCCTTGCGCCCGCCCCGGTCAGAGGCCAGGAGGATCAGGTCGGGGGGATGGGCAAAGATCTCTTCCAGGCCGTAACGGGGGAACCCGGGGGCCCGGACGGTGTTCCTCCCTCCCGCAACCCGGATGAGATCATCAATGACAGTCCCTCGGCCGGCCACGACGAGGGGATCGACCCAGACGACATAGAGGACCTGAGGCCTGGCAAGCCCTCGAACCTTCTCGGAGACCACAGCCATCCGTCGCCGCATCGTGGCGATCAGCGCCTCGGCCTGCCCCAGCCTCCCGACCACCTCCCCGACCTTCTGAATGGAGGTAAGGACCCCTTCAAGCCCTGCTGGCCTCACGCCGAAGACGGGAATCTTGAGCCGCTCCAGTTGCAGCAGGGCATCCCAGCGGTTGGTATCGGCTGAGGCCAGGACCAAGTCCGGTCGCAGCGCAACGATCACCTCCAGGTTCGGGTCAAGGCCCCCGCCTACGCTCACCTTTTTTCGCACCTCCGGGGGGTAGTCGGCATAGTCGGTCACCCCTACCACCGCGTCCCCCGCGCCGAGCGCAAAGAGGATCTCGGTGAGACTGGGGGCTAACGAGACAATTCGACCGGGTGGCTCTTGAAGCTCGACCTGGCGGCCCGCCATATCGGTCAGGAGCCGGGCCTCGGCGGACGGACCGAGCCCGATGACAAGACACAAAGCCAGTAGGCTCCCCGCGAGCCCTTTGACGTCCAGCTGAGCAGCGGTCCCCTGGATCATGATAGCCCGCCTCACCACCAACCCCTCTCCAGCACACGCGCGGCCCGTGGTTCCCCCTGCAGCCGCTCTCTTCCGCTCCAATCACGATTCGGGGCGTCGAACGGGCTATTCCCTGCGCTCCCCCAACAAACAAAAACCCCCAACCTCTGAAGGTTGGGGCCTGCACGACCCAATCACCGCGGCACCAGGAATCCCGCGATTTCGGTCGGCGGGGGCCTCTCCCCTCGGAGGGCATCCTCTCCGCGGGGCTGGGCAGGTTTCCTGGCTCGCGGCTCGTCTTTGGCTTCCAGCCTTCCCATCCCCACGCCGTACGGGACAGTGACCGGAGGCTGCTTACATCGCCGCTCACAGTTGCGGGGCAGCAGCGGAATCGGTCCTTCTCCGTGGACCTACACCGCTTTCCCTACACCCAGCCCCTCTATTGTGCCCCCTACATACGTCCGGCCCAGTGAGCCTGTCAAGCAAAATCCCACTCGACACGAACCACGCGAGGTTCCTAGGCTGAAACCGCCACGCGACGAGAAGGAATAATCAGGGAGCTACCGCGCAGCCGCGTCG
>JBHIAD010000029.1:0-14691 GCA_046758405.1 Methylomirabilales bacterium (SeqCode) | reverse complement strand
CAGCTTGGGGTGGATCTCGCAGTACATCTCGGGGTTCAGCTCGACCAGCCACCAGCAGGCCCGCTCCGCCGCGCCACCACCCTCGAACTCGACCTGGCGCCCGGTGGTCAGGATGATGGGGAACTCCTTCACCCAGACCTTCTGCTTCTGGATGCTGATCCACTTGGTGGGCACCCGGTAGTGGTTCTTGACATCGTCGTAGGAGGGGTACTTGGCGACCAGGTCGGGCCGCGGGCTGTGCAGCGGCTCGCGGTGTATCGGAATCGGGTCCGGGATGTTCCAGCACTTGAACCGGGCCCGGCCGTTGCCGAAGGGCGCCAGCCCCTTGGCGATGGCGTCTTTAAAGACCTTCCCGGTCAGATCGGTCTTCCAGTTCTTCAACTCGGCGTAGCCGCCGTTGATGGAGCTGGCCGGAGGCGCCGAGCCTTGGCCAGCCAGCAGGGTCCGGCCGTCGGGCGCCTTCGGTCCCCAGCGGGCCCGGAAGGGGAGACCACCTTCGGCCACCGGGATCTCGATCCGCCACTTGATATGGGTTCCAGGGTGCTCCTCGGTCCAGCAGGGCCAGGGGAGGCCCCACTGCTCACCGTGCACGGGACCGCCGACGGCCCGCTTGGTTCTGACGTCGAAGACGTGGGCCCACTCGATTTGCCGCTTCACGCGTTCGGGTGTCTGGCCGGTCATGCCGATGGTCCGCATGCCCAGGTTCCACTCGCGCTGGACGTCATTGACGGTTTCTTCCGAGAGCTCCTTGAGATCCTTCGCGCTCTTCGGCAGCCCCCGCCAGTTCCCCCGCTTGCTGTGGATGAGCTTGTCCTTGAAGCCGAGACGCTCGGCGAGATCGAGCATGATCGCCAGGTCGGTTCGGGCTTCCCACACCGGCGGGACGATCCGGTTGCGGTACTGGATGTCATCGTTGGTGTTGGTCACCGAGGTCCACTGCTCGTACTGGGTGGCCGCCGGCAGGATGTAGACGCCGTCCTTGCGGTCGATCATCGTGGTGGTGTTGGTGACGAAGGGATCGATGTCTACCAGCAGCTCTATCTTCTCCAGGGCCTTCTTGACCCGGTCCATCTGGGATTGGCAGTTCGTCGCGTGGCCCCAGTAGAACACGGCGTGGACGTTGGTGCCGGCGTTGCTGAGCTCCTTCTTGGCGTCCATCAGGACGCCCTCGTACCACCGGGCCACGGTGAAGCCCTTCTGGTTGAAGGTCTTGGGGTTAAACCGGGCCTTGAGCCAGTTGAAGTTGACGTCCCAGACATTGGCCCAGTGCTTGAATGCCTTCCCGGACAGGCCGTAGTACCCCGGCAGCGTATTCGAGAGCACGCCGAGGTCGGTCGCCCCTTGGACGTTGTCGTGGCCCCGGAAGACGTTGGCGCCGCCGCCCGGCCGGCCCATGTTGCCCAGGACGAGCTGCATCGTGCAGTACGAGCGGGTCACGCAGGTCCCGTTGGTGTGCTGGGTGCCACCCATGGCCCAGATGACGGTGCCGGGCCGGTTATCCGCCAGGGTCTTGGCCACTCGATAGAGATCATCCTTGGAGACGCCGGTGATGTCCGAGACCGTGTCGGGGTCGTACTTGGCCACGACCTGTTTGAAATCCTCGAAGGCGTAGGTCCGCTGGGTCAGCATCTCACGGTCTTCCCAACCGTTGGCCAGGATGATGTTAATCAGCCCGTAGATGAAGGCCACATCGGTCCCGGAGCGGTGGCGGATGTAGATGTTGGCGAAGGCCGCCGACTTGCTGAACCGGGGGTCCGCGACGATGACCTGGGCTCGGTTGACCTCTTTGGCCGTTAGGATGTGCTGCATGGAGATCGGGTGGGACTCGCAGGGGTTCTCCCCGATGATCAGGATGCTCCGGCTGTTCCGGATGTCATTCATGGAGTTGGTCATGACCCCGTAGCCCCAGGTGTTGGCCAGCCCCGCCACCGTGGTGGAGTGGCAGATCCGCGCCTGGTGGTCGATGTTATTCGACCCCCACAGGGCCGCGAACTTGCGGATGGCGTAGGCGGTCTCGTTGCCGTGATGGGCCGAGCCCAGGATCATCATGGCATCCGGGCCATGCTTCTTGCGGATCTGGAGCAGCTTGGCCGAGATCTCGGACATGGCCTGGTCCCAGGAGATTCGCTTCCACTTCCCGTTTTCCAGCTTCATCGGGTAGCGAAGCCGCTTCTCACTGATCACGTGCTCCCGGCCTGACGCCCCCTTCGAACAGAGAGAACCCAGGTTGATCGGGTGCTCGAACCAGGGCTCGATGCTGACCCATACCCCGCTCTGGACCTCGCCGATGAACCCGCAGCCGACCGCACAGTTCCCGCAGATCGTCTTGTGCTGCTCCAGCTTTGGGGCCTGCGGTGCGGCGGTCGCCTCGCGGACCAGCGGGCCTGGCAGCAGGGAGCTGGCGACACCCGCCCCCACGCCGATGCCGGCGGTCCGGAGGAAGCTGCGGCGGTCTACCACGGGATTCAGCCTGTCGAGCCAGGAGGGCGAAGCCTTGGCTTCGCGTGCTGTCACTCTCCGTAGCGTCATCCCCATTACCTCCTAGAGCTAGAGTTCAAGGGTTCGATAATACTTCTCGACGTGTTCCGTCCGGCGGTAGAGAATCGGGCTCAGCGAATCGGCCTTCGGCGCACTTGCCGCCTTGGCTGCGCCTTTCGTTGCGGCGAGGGTGGCTACCACACCAGCGCCCCCCAGGAGCCCCAGCAAGAACTTCCGCCGGTCAGCCTGGACTTCCTTCTTGCCTCGCATATATTCCCTCCTCGCTTAGCTCACGCAGGACAGGTTAGAGCACGAACACATGCCGTCCGCGTGCTCCTCCAGCTCGACCTCCACAATAAATCCTACCTGAAGATCCTCCAGGGAGCCTTCGATGGTCCCCATGGTCTCTTCCTCTGCCACTTCGATCGTCGAATCCTCGTCGAGCTTGAGGGTCAGGTCCCTCCCTTCGGTGGTGGTGACCTCTACGGCCCGAGAGGCTAGGTCCACCTTCTTCACCGTTGCCTCAACGATCAAGCTCATCACCCCCTCTCGCCTTCGTTATTCGTTACAGGTTGCTGGTAACTAAGGAGACCCACCCGTGCGGTGCGGGTCCCGGGTCCCAGGTCCCAGGTCCGCTGGTCCACTGGACGGAGTGCGGAGACATACGACGGAGTCTTGGAACATTCGAAGCGCGATTTGCTGTCCGGGTTTGTGAGCCATTCGTTGAGGGCCTCATGGGTCCTCTCTTCCCGGTACACGTACGCTGAGGCGTGGTGATCAGGATCAGCTTGGATCTATGATCCTGATCATGCGTATAGTCTGGTAAGAATCGTGGCTCAAAATTACCCTACCCCTTCCTGGCTTGTCAAGGGGTTTTTTCGGGGGGCTCTGGGGGGCCCTTCTCCTGAAGACCCTGAGCTTCGAACTGGGCCGGGTCGAAGAGGGGCCCGGTAAAGTCCTTCTCTTTCACCTTGATTTGGAGGATGTGTTCCGGTTGGGCCGATCCCCATTCGGCCAGGAGCTCGGCCTCCAGGTGCATCAAGCCCCGGAGGAGCTTGGCGACCCCGGCGTACAGGTCCGCCCTCTCGGCCTTTTCGAGGTCGTCACAGAACCGGGGGACCCAGCGCGACAGATGGCCCTTGAGGAGATCGCCCTGGTAATTCAACCACTTGGTTTCCTCATCCGGGTCCTTGGCGGCCTCTTGCCGGAGGATCAACTGGCGCATGATCTCCGCCAGAAATCCGATATGGTCCTCCGGCTCGGGATACTCCGGACTCTTTTCCAGGCCGATCCGGTTCATGAGGTTTCGGATCGCGGCCAGGGGGGTCCCGAAGAGCTTGCCGGTCAGGTAGAGGGACTCGCAGGGGGTGAGAGGGGGCACCAGGCCGCCGAAGAGTTCGTTATACTCCTCCACCGCCTTTTCCAAGGTGGCCGCCGGGTTTTCTGCCAGCTCCTTGAGGGCCCGGCCGATCGCCTTCCACCCCCGGGCCAGCTCCTGGTTCAGGTGGACCGCCCCCTCGGCTCGCTCGTCGCTCCCGGTCGCCAGCAGCTTCAGGGCTTCCTCCGTCGGTTGTCGGAGGAACAGGAGGCTCGTCAGGGCGTAGTACTCTTGCCGGAAACGACTCAGATCCCGGTCTCCGATCACGGCTCCCACCCCTTCTGCATTTCGAACATCGCCTTGACCGCTCGACAGTCGGGACACATCAGGAGCAGGTCCGCCCGGCCCTCCATGAAGGCCTCCATCATCCCCACCTTCGACTGGATGGCGGTGAGGGCCTTCTTGTTGACGTACTCCTTGCCGCACTGGATGCAGCCGACCATCTCGTCCTGGACCACGGTTTGGAAGCTCATGGCGCTCCGGTCGAAGTAGACGTCCCGGTTCAGGGTGATGACACTCTCGGGGCAGGCCTTTTCGCAGAGCCCGCAGGCGACGCAGTTGATGTACTTGAAGTCGAGCCGATGGGTCTCCTCGTCCAGCCGGAAGGCGTGGGTGGGACAGACGTTCACGCAGGACCGGCACAGGGTGCACCCCTCCGCGTTCACCTCGGCCAGGGCGAAGGGGAAGGCGCTGTGCTGTTGCACCAGGCCCGGCTCGCGGCCGGTTTGATCCAGGAAGGCTTGCAGCACCTCGGCGATCACCGCCCGGTTGTCAGTCCCCGCCATCCCGGTCCCGTCCCACTGAATGGGGGTGGGGGTGAGGCTCCCGGCGAATGCGGCCAGGCCCCTGAGCGCCTCCGCCTCGCTCCCAAAGTCTGCCGTGAAGAGGCGAAGCCGCTCCCCGCCCAGGCCGAAGCTGTCCAGGGCCAGTTTGGTGAAATCGAGCTTCTGAAGGAGCGGCTCCCGCTCCCCGTGGGGGCAGTGTTCGCAGCCGAGAAGGGCCACCCCCCCCGCTCCCATCCGGAAGGCCGCGAGCATGAAGGCCTCCGAGACATGGCGGAGGCAGGGGACTTCCACCGGCAGGACGCTCCCAGGGTAGCCCATGCCGACGGACCGGGCGTTTTTCAGGGCGTGGCGCCCCTTCTGGGGGCAGTGGAAGAGGAGGACCGGCGGGGAAGCCATGGGGCCGTGACCGTTTCCGCCGAGGGGCCGGAGCAGGGAGCGCATCTGGGCGTAAATCAGTTCCGGGGCCGGATCCATGAACTTGAGAGCCGAGGTCGGGCAGGCGGACGTGCACGCGCCGCACCCCTCGCATGAGACGGCGTTTACCTGGATCTGCTGGCCATCCCGCTCGATCGCATCGTACGGGCAGGCCGTGATACAGATCCCACACCCCTTGAGTTCCCGGGCGCCGGCCGCGCAGGTCCCGATGTTGTACCGCAGGAACTCGGGTTTCATGAACTGGCCGACCAGGGCCAGGGCCCGAAAGGCAATGTCGCCCACATCCCCCGATTGGGCCCCATCCACCCAGTGGAGCCCGGGACGCCGCGGCCGGTGTGGCAGCCGGTCCTTGCGGGTGAGGAAGACGATCTGGTCGGCCTGCAGGACCACCTTGTCCCGGCGGGGGATCCGAATGGCCTGGACCTCGCCGCACTCGGTGAGACAATCGCCGCACTGGTCGCACTTGGACTCGACCAGGCGGAGCCCTGCCGTGATGGCCTGGGTGTGGCAGATGGGGATGCAGCGCAAGCAGGAGACGCACCGTTCCAGGTCGATCGGCTGCGATCGCTCCACGATGACCTGGAAGGCGCCGAGCTCGCCCTGGACATCCGTGACCCGGCCCCGGTTCATGTCGCATGGGAAGGGGGAGGGCAGGAAACTGTCGAAGGCCTCGGAGGTCTCGTCCAGGACGAGGGTGACCCGGGTGTGGTCTCGGAGCCTCTCGGCCAGGGGAAAGGCCGTGGGGGTGTCGGCGACGATCAGGATGTTGTCTGCCGTGTTGACGGGCAGCTCAATCCGGTCCTGGGGATCGGGCTCGGCCTCGAGGGCGGCCCGCAGGAGGCGAGCCGCCTTTCCATTGGCGGCGGCCGGATCCTCCTCCACCCAGTAGCAGTGCTCCTTGAGGTCCAGGTGGCGAACCTGCTCCTCCCGAAAGCCGATGCTCGTCAGCTCCTTCACGAAGAAGTCCCGGGTGCCGCAGCACCCCACCAAGAGGCGCTGGTACTTGGCCTTCTGGGCCTCGTATTTCAGGGCGTGGACGTCATCGAGGCGCAGGCGGGAGTAGAGGACCGGCTTCTTCGGCAGGCCCAGGGCCTTCTGGATGGCCCGGGGGTCGATGGCCAGGGAGCGGTTACAATCACACAGAAAGATCCCCCACCGTTCCATCTCGTCAGTTTTTTGATTCGGCATTGAGGGTCCTGTCTATTCTGTGAGCACTCAGGGTCCGTGAGGTTGGCGCCGCTCTTTTCGCCAGCATAGGGAGGAGGCTCAGGCGGTGTCAAGGAAAAAGTCCGTGTCAGAACGTTTCCTCAATCTCGCCGTCCGCTTCCTGAAGGAGCTTGTTGAGGGCCCTGCTCACAAAGCCCTGGTACTCGGGGGTGTCGAAAACTGATTGATCTCCGCGGGCCTGCCGGGCGGCCTCTTCGGCGGAGACGGCCTCGGCCACGGCCTCCTCCACTGCGGCATAGGCGGTTCCCGGCTCAGGGTCTTGCAGGTAGGGGGTGGCGTGCTCCTGCCACATCCGCTGCCAGATCTCTTCGTAGGGTGACCGGTCTTGAAAGCCCTGGATCCAGGCGGTTGCCTGCTCGAAGGCCGCCCCGGTCAACCCCCGTTGCCGCGCCTGCTCGACCTCGGACCAGAGGTCCTCGGCAATGGAGCGGACCCAGGCCTCCTGGGCGGCGTCCATGAACTCCTTCTGCTTGACCCGCCCCTGTTTCTTTCGTCTGATCTTGCGGGTGACGCGATACTGTCCTGGGTCCATGGTGGACTCCGCGGTGCTGTGTCTGGTGCCGTAGAGTGTACCCTGGCGTGGGGTGGCACGCAAGGGAGCCCGGCCCTCAGGCAGAGGTCAGTCGTTCCAGGTCCTCCTCGCGACCGACCAGGATGATGATGTCCCCCTTCTCGAATCGATAATCGGGGCGGGGCACCGGCTCGATTTTTTCCTCAATCACCGGTTCGGCCACTTGCTCCTCCTCGCCCTCCACGGGCGGGGGCGGCTCCTTCTTGATCCGCTTCTTGATCGCGAGGACGTTCACATGATGCTTGGACCGGAGCTCGAGATCGGCCAGGGTCTTGCCCATCAGGTCGTCCCCGACCTCCCACTGGATCAAGGAGTAGCCTTCGCTGAGCTCGATGTGGTCGAGGACGGAGGTGGCAAGCAGGGTCTTGGCCAGCCGCTGCCCCATCTCCGCCTCGAGTTGGAGCACCCGCGTGGCGCCGACCGCGCTCAAGATCCGAGCCTCCCGCTCGGTGGTGGCCCGGGAGATGATCTGCTTGACCCCCAGCTCCTTCAGCGCCGCGGTGGTCAGGACGGCCGCCTCGAAGTCCTCCCCCATGGCGACGATAGCGACATCCACATCGGCAACGCCCACGGAGCGGAGGGATTTCGCGTCGATACTGTCGAGCTGGACCGCGTGGGCAATCCGGTCCTTTACCTCCTCCACATGTCCCATGTGGTGGTCCACGCCGATCACTTCACCTCCGCCCTCCACCAGGGCGGTGGCCACCGCCGTTCCGAACCGCCCGAGCCCTGCCACCAGGAATCGTTTCATCCGTCCCTCATTTCCGCAGTTATCCGATGGCGACCCGCTCGGATGGGTAGCGGTAGGTGCCCCGGGTGAGCTGCTCCGCCAGAGCCAGTGCCAAGGTCAGCGGTCCGATCCGGCCCACGAACATGGTGCCGGCGATGATCAGCTTGCCGAGGGGGCTGAGCTGGGGAGTGATCCCCATGGACAGGCCCACGGTGCCGAAGGCCGAGACGGTTTCGAAGGCGAGCGTAGTGAAGCTCCCGGTCTCGGTCAAGAGCAAAAGGAATAGGGCGGCGCATACGAAGGTCAGGGCCGCAAAGGCCATGCCGATCGCCTTGTTGACCAGGTCCTGTGGGATGCTCCGCCGGAAGGCCTCGACCTCTCCCCGGCCCTTCAGGAGGGACCGGAGGGTGAGGAGGATCACCCCGAAGGAGGTGGTCTTGATCCCCCCTGCGGTGGAGCCGGGGGATCCCCCTACGAACATCAGCAGGATGGTGAGGAAAAGGGTGGCGGGGGCAAACCTTGCCACATCCAGGGTGTGGAAGCCTGCCGTCCGCGGCGTGACCGCGTGGAAATAGGCCGCCTGGAGCTTTTGCCCCCAGGGCAGGGGAGCCAGAGTGTTCTCCCACTCCAGACCCAGGGTGAGCAGGGTCCCCACCCCGAGGAGGACCGCGGTGGTGGTGAGGACCAGCTTGGAATGCAGCGTCAGCCTGAAACGGTGGGCTTGCCCCCGGCGCCAGTGCTGGAACCCGTCCCACAGATTGTCCAGGACCGGGAACCCGATCCCGCCCAGGATGACGAGCGTCGTGACCACAACGATGATGGTGGGGTCGCCGGCAAACCGCGCCAGGTTGTCCGGAAAGAGGGTGAAACCGGCGTTGGAGAAGGCGGAGATCGCGTGGAAGACCGCCTGGTAAAGGGCGATCCAGCTATCGCCGGCCTCCGGCCTGAACCGTAGGAAGAGCATGAGACTCCCGATCCCTTCGGTGAACAGGGTGGCCACGAAGATCCGCCGAAGGAGTTGGATGACGCTCCCGAGGGCCTCGACGTCCAGGGCGCCCTGGAGTGCGAGCTGGTCCTGGATCCGCATCCGCCGCCCGGAGAGGAGGCTGAACAGGGCGGTAAAGGTCATAATCCCGAGGCCGCCGAGCTGGATCAGGGTGAGGATCACCAGCTGGCCGAAGAGGGTGTAGTGTTCCGCAATGACGTTCACCACCAGGCCGGTCACGCACACCGCCGATGTCGCCGTAAAGAGGCTGTCGATCAAGGAGATGCGTTCGGGCAACGCCTGGGCCTGGGGGAGCGACAGCAGGACTGTGCCGACGAGGATCGCGGCGGCGAAGCTCACCGCAATCGCACGACCGGGGTACCGCTCGAGGTGCAGGAGAAAGGTCTCGATCCGCGGAGATCGGACAAAGAGCTTGAGCGCAGAGGCCCCGTAGAAGAGCAGGAGGTCAGCCGAATGGAGACGGGGGAGCAGTCGGCGGACCTCGTCCCCCCCCAGGTGGAGGAACAGCCAGGCCCGGTCCGCCGCGAGTACACCCACCACCAGCAAGAGGAGGGTGGGAAACCAGCGGGCCCGAAGGACTGCCCAGGGAGGGGTATCGCCCCGATAGGCCTGGCTCTCCTCGAGGAGGAGGCCGAGAACGATCAGGCCGGTCAGCAGGGTCAGGGGGCCCTCCCACTCAGGGGCCCGGCTGAACTCGAGTTCGAGGGTCAGGGCGGTGGCGAAGAGGAGGGTGAGTCCCCACCGCAGTCTCCGCGACAGAGGGCAGAAATGGGTCCGGCTAGGTCTGCTTGGCACTGGCACGGCCTATTCCGTCAAAGCCGCCACCTCGCGCCCAAGTGCGTCCAGGAAGTCGGCTGGGATGAGGTAGACGGTCCGTCCATCGCCCACCCGGGCGTACACGCCGTCCTGGTCACGCTTGCCGATGGCGAGGGGTCCGATTCGTTCGCCGGCCTGTTGACGGATGCGCACCGTTGCCTCTGGGGTCTCCAGGCCGTAGGGGGTGAGATCCGACGCCTGGTCCTCGGCGATCTTGTCCCACTTCAGGTCGTGAATGCGGTTGAGGAGATCCAGGACCGTGTTTTGCTTTGCCTCTCGCTGCTGGGGGGCTGTTACCTCCCACTTCCCGCGCTTCTTCCGGAGGGAGAGGCGTCGGTTGCCGAGGGTCAGGTCGAGCTGCTCCACCTGCCACACCTCGAAGGTCACCAGGTGGCGGAACCGCAGCTCGAAGGGAGAGCGATTCAGCGCATTGAACAACGTCCGCTCCACCAGCATCACATTATTCTGCTCCTTCTCCCCTTCCCTGCCTTCTTTCTCAGCCACGGCGTAGGCGTGCTTGGCGGTGTCGGCTGGAGCGAGGGCGAGGGTAGCGATCGGCTGGTTGGCTTCGCCAGCCAGGTGAATGCGGACCGGCGGGTCATGAAGGCCGAAGGGCTTGAGGGAGGGGGCATTGTCCCGCACGAAGGCCGTGGCCTGGGTGTTGGAGAGATCCCACAGCAGGTCCGAGATGATCCGTTGATCGGCCAGGGCCTGGAGCGGTTCGACAAGGCGCCACTCCCCAGACTCCCTGGCCAGGCGGATGGTGCCGTGGCTATTCTGCAGGGTGATCCCCTGGACCGCTCCCTGGTCGAAATGGAGCACGCTCCGGTCGCGGAGGTCGGAGAGGGCCTTGGGCAGGGCGCTGATCAGGCTCTCCTCCACCAGGAGCACCCGGGGATCCTCCCCGGTCCTGACGTAGACCCCCCGTTCGGCGGTGTCGTGTCGTCCGAGGAGGAGCCGCAGGGTGCGCGCACCTTCTCCCTGACCGGTGGTGATCTCGACCGTCCCGGTGGGTGGGCCTAGGCCGAGGGGTTTGAGATCCTTCGGTGGGTCGTCCAGGAAGCGCTTCACCCGGGCCCCGCGCAGGGTCTGGAGCAAGGCCTCGACCTTGGAGCGGTCTGCCCGGACGGCCTTCGGCGCGGTGATCCGCCAGGTTTCCTGATCGCGTTGCAGGGTGGCCGTGAGGGGGACACGGGTGAGGCGGAGTCCGGTGACCTCCGCCGTGTTGAACCGGGCCACCTCCTTATCTCGGAGGGCCATCAAGGACTGCTCGGCGCTCGTCCTCACGGTTGCGGGGATGATCAGGATCTCCCCTGCGGCTGGGCGCTGCGCGTACACCGTATGACCGACAGGGAGGCGGTCCCCGATGGCCAGGCGGAGCGGTTCTCCGGACCCCGTGCGGGTGAGGCTGACTGTGGCCGCCGGCTTGGCCAGGCCGAACTCCCCCAGGGTGCCCTCCGCGGCTTCGAGGGTGCGCTCGATGACCGCGTCCCTCAGGGTGCGGAGGAGGGCGTCGATGGTGGCCTGATCAGCCGGATACGTGAGGGGGGCCGTCAGGGTCCAGCCCTCGGGCTCCTTCCGCCGCTCCATGCGGACGGTCCCGTCGGGGCGCTCGATCTCGATCGCGGTCACCTCCTCCGGCTGAAAGGTCAGGGCCTTGGCCGGCCCACGGTCGGCCCCGGGTCCTCGCACCTCGTACAGGTAGTAAAAGGCGCCGAGACCGAGGAGCAGGAGGGCGAGGATGAGGGTGGTGCGTCCTCTCACCGCGCCCGTCTCCGTCGGATGGCAACGGTCACGCCGAGGGCGAGCGCCGCGCCGGGAGGGAGGATCACCGTGGACCAGAGGACCGTCGATGCCTGGCTTGCGGTTAGGATGAGCGGGGTGAAACGGGGCTCCCGGGGCCGGATGGCGATAAGGGTCGGTTCCTCGGCGAGCCAGCTCACGGTGTTCAGCAGGAAATCCCGGTTGCCCGAGAGGTTCAGGTAGCCGTTGCGGGCCAAGGAGGAGGAGCCCAGGACGACGATCCGGGCTTCTCGGTTCTCGGCCTCCTCGGTCTGCCGCTCGGGGGCCGAGTCCGTCCCGGTCGGACTGGCCTCACCCACTGGGGTCTTCGCACCCTTTCCTCCGCCAAAGGTCTTCAGGTCGATGGTGACCGCAGTGGCCAGCGGGACCGGTCCGGCCAGGTCTTGATCCTTGTCAAAGGTCGCCTGGCCGCGGTCCAGCGCCGCCCGGTCACTCTCCCCCCAGGAGTCGGGGCCCGAGCGGGCGAGGACTTGGGCGCGGATGCCCGCCGGAACCTTCTCCTCCACATCCACCGAACGGGACAGCGGGAAGAACGAGGCCAGGCTGAAGTCACGGGTGATCGGGTGACTCTCGTACTGGGTGACCACCGGAATGAGGTAATCACCACCAAAGACCCGACTCAGGCGATCGATCACGATGTTTTCGCCCACCTTCACGCCGTAGGTCTTCAGAAGGGCGGCAAGCTGGGGGGCCCGGAAGGGGTCGAGGAGGACGAGCAATCGGCCGCCCCGCGCGAGATACCGGTCGAGCGCCTCCACTTCAACCGGCAGGAGGTTCCGTTCCGCCCCGGCGATCACCACCACCCGCGCATCCGTGGGGACATCCTGGGCCCGCAGCAGCAGGAGGGTTTTCACTTCGTGGTTGGCTTCGGTCAGGGCCTCCCGGACCTGGGACAGGCCCTCCCGATCGCTCGACGCCGTGTCGGCTTCGCCGTGCCCCGTGATGAAGTAGACGACGGGTTTCGTGGAGCGGGTGACCCTGATGAGGGCGCTGGTGATCTCCTTCTCCGCCGGCGTGGTCACCCGCTCCTCCTGGGTCCCACGCTCCAGGACGATTGTGCCGTAGCTGGTGACCCGGTACTTGCGGGTCAGATTTGGGTTTCGATCCGGATCCACGAATTCGTAGGTGAAGTGGCTCGACTGTTGGGCATACTGGCGGAGCAGATCCTCCACCTGAGCCCGGTTCACGGCATTGGTTTGCAGGAACACCAGGGCTCGGATGTCCTCTTCCAGGGAGCGGACGAGCTTGGCCGACTGGGGCGAGAGGGTATGGCGTTGATTCTCGGTGAGGTCCCACCGGAGGTTGTGGCGCGCCGAAAGGGCCTCCACCAGGGCCGCCAGTCCCACGATGCAGAGGATGGCGATGGCGGTATTCAACCCGTAGCGGGTGGTGCGGTGGGTGACCAGACGGCGGAGGGTGGATGGAGGCCAGGCCATGGGCTACCCCTTCCACCGGCGAATCTCGAGGGACTTCAGGGTCAGGAAGAGAAACACCAGGGTGAAATTGAGATAGAAGACGAGGTCACGGCTGTCCAGGATGCCCCGGTTGAAGCTGTCGAGGTGATTGAGGAGCGACAGGTGCTGGAGCATCCGGGCGCCCGCCCCCTCGCCCAGGGTCCCGATCCAGTTCAGCACCCAGAGCAGGAGCAGGATGCCGAAGGTCCAGACCGCAGCCACGATCTGGTTCTCGGTGAGCGAGGAGATCAGGAGCCCCACGGCGATAAAGGCCGTCGCGAGCAGGATAACGCCGAGGTATGCGGTCACCGTGGGGCCGAACTCCGGCCGGGTGTAGGCGGCGAGGAGGCCGACGTAGATCAGGGTGGGGGAGAGCAGGACGGCGACCAGCGCCACCGCGGCGAAGAATTTCCCGAGGAGAATTTCCCCATCGCGCACCGGGTAGGTCATGAGGAGCTCCAGGGACCCCTGTTTCCGCTCCTCCGCGAACAGACGCATGGTGAAGAGGGGGACCAGGAAGAGCATCACCACGCT
Source organism: Methylomirabilales bacterium (SeqCode) (assembly GCA_046758405.1). GTDB lineage: Bacteria > Methylomirabilota > Methylomirabilia > Methylomirabilales > CSP1-5 > JBHIAD01. Next base: position 1,474 of record JBHIAD010000029.1, on the reverse strand, counting down.
CACGTTCCCGAACAGGGGACGGAGAATGCCGTCGGTCACGTTCAACCCCTGGGCGAGGGCGGGGTTGGCCGAGGCCTGGAGGCTTACCAGGCTGAAGTACCACACGATGCTATAGAAAAAGTAGCCGAGGATCAGCAGGAAGACGGTCCAGATGGCGTAGGCCACAGGAGAAAAGAAGTAGGAGCGTATCTCTTTCTTGAAAACAGCGAGGACTCCCATCAGCTCTCCTCAGGTTCGATGACCGACGACCGCTGACCGACCACTGGATTGCGCCCGTTATCTCTCATTTGGTCATCCGTGGTCATCGATACTCGGGGTCATCGGTGATCGGTCAACGGTGATCGAATTGGGTTCTTCGGTGACCAGACGGATGAAGATCTCCTCAAGGGTCAGATCCAGCGGTCGCATTTCCAAAAGCCCGAAGCCGGCGGTGCAGACCGCCTGGGCCAGCTCCCGCCGCAGGTCGCGCCCCTTCTCGGCCTCCACCAGGTAGCGGTGGACCGCTCCGGCTCCGTCCCGCAGGGTCACCGATTGAACGCCGGGTACCTCGCTGAGTCGGCGCTGGACGGTCTCGGCCGGTCCCTCGACCTGGAGGGAGATCTGGGATGAATGCTGCAGCGCCTGCGTCAGATTCTCCGGCGTGTCCACGGCGACGATCCGCCCCTCGTTAATGATGAGGACGCGACTGCAGACCATGCTGACCTCGGGCAGGATGTGGGTGGAGAGGATGACCGTCCGTTCCCCCTGCATTGCCTTGATGAGGGTGCGGATCTGGATGATCTGCCGCGGGTCAAGGCCAATCGTCGGCTCGTCGAGGATGAGGACGTCGGGGTCGCCGAGGAGCGCCTGGGCGAGCCCGACGCGCTGCCGGTAGCCTTTGGAGAGCTTGCCGATGATGCGATCGGCCGCGTCCTGGATCCCGCACTCCTCGATCACCCGGCCGACCGCTTGGCGCCGCTTCCGCGCCGGGACCCGTTTGGCCTCCGCCACGAAGGTGAGGTACTGGCGGACGGTGAGATCACCGTAGAGGGGGACGTGTTCCGGCAGATACCCGATCCGCCGTCGGACCTGAAGCGACTGAGTAAGACAATCGTAGCCCGCCACCTTGGCGGTCCCCGCGGTCGGCGGCATGAAGCACGAGAGGATCTTCATGGTCGTGGTCTTGCCGGCCCCATTCGGCCCGAGGAACCCGACCACCTCGCCCTTGTCCACCGTGAAATGCAGATCCTGGATGGCGGCCTTTGGCCCGTAGCTTTTGGTCAGCCCGGCAACCTCGATCATCAGTCCCTCCCCGTTCCAAAGGTAGTATTATATTCCGCCGCCCTTCAATTGCAACTCCGGCCCGGCCGGGCAGGGGCCGCCTCTGTCCCCGATTCCCTCGGTTCAAACCCATAGGAACGGTTCATGGTTCACGGAACGTCCAAATGTCTGACGGAGGCTGACCCCTCACTAGCCACCAGTCACCAACCACTCC
>JBHIAD010000028.1:0-14745 GCA_046758405.1 Methylomirabilales bacterium (SeqCode) | reverse complement strand
GGTCCACCTCCCAGAGCGGGGGAACTACGGTCAGGGGGTCTTTGCTCGGTGGGGCCCACTTGATCTCCGCGGCACTGATCTCGACGGCCCCCGGATCGTCCCATACGACGACCGTCTCCGGGGACAGGTAGCCAGCGAGGGTGGGAACCGCATCGTAAAAGAGCGGAAGGTGGGCTTCCAGCCCCGGGGCATGGCATCCTGTCCGAATCGCCGTGGCGAGGGGCGGGGGAGCGTCCACCGGGTCCCACCCCCGTTCCTGGAGGCGCGCAAGGGCCGTCTGCCGCTCCCCCTCACCGAGGAGCACCTCCGAGGTTGGTAGGATGGTCACCTGCGGGATCGCGCGAAGAGACCGCTGCGTCCCACCGTCGAACTCACGGAGGGACTCAATCGCGTCACCGAAAAATTCCAGCCGCACCGGGTTCGCGCCCTGAGGAGGCCAGATATCCACGATCCCCCCTCGCCGGCTGTAGGTTCCCGGTCCCTCCACTTGGGGCACCGGCTGGTACCCTCCAGCCTCAAGGGTCGCCACCACCCGCTCCATCCCGACGATGCGCTGCGGGTAGAGGTGCATGGTGGCGGAGATCAGCGCGTCGGCGGGGATCAGGGGGTCGAAGAGCGCCTGGACCGGGATCACCACCACCGGCAGATCCCGATGGAGGAGCCGGCTCAGAGCGGTGATGCGCTCGGAACGGACATCCAGCGAGGTGGCGAGACCCCCGGCGCACCTTCCCGCAAAGGGCGGGAACACAGCAGCCTGTCCCGGAGCCAGGTACTGCCCCAGATCCCCGGCCACAAGCTCGGCCTCGGCGAGATTCCGGGTCACCACCAGAAGAGGCCGGCCGCTCGCCTTTCCGATCGCCGAGAGGACAAGGCCGCGGGCCGGTCCCCATACCCCACAGAGCCGGATGGGGGTCCCTCGGTGGAGACTTCCGAGTGCGTCCGCGAGACCCAGGCGTTCGGCAAAGACCACCTATCCCCCCTTACGGATACGACGGAGGATCTCCCGGGTGGAGACGCCCTCGACCAGGGGAATGCTGCACACCCGGCCACCCCAGGCCTCGACCAGTTCACGCCCCACAATCCGCTCGACCGGCCAGTCCCCTCCCTTCACCAGGATATCCGGCCGGACCGCCTCGATGACCGCAAGCGGCGTCGGGGCATCAAAGACACACACCGCATCCACCACGGCAAGGGCCGCCAGGACCTCAGCCCGTTCAGGCGCCGACGAGATCGGGCGACCCGGCCCCTTGAGCTCGTGAACCGAATGGTCGCTGTTGATCGCCACCACCAAGCAATCGCCCAGTGCCCGCGCGGCAGTGAGGCTTCGCACGTGCCCCACATGCAGGAGGTCGAAGCAGCCATTGGTGAAGGCCACCCGTTTCCCCGCCGCCTGTAAAGCGTGGGCAAACGCTGCCATGCCTTCGACCGACATCACTTTCGGAGACGCTCCTGACACCATCCAGCAGCCCTCGCCAACGATCCCCCCCCTGCTTACCGGCTGCGCAGGACCGCCACGTACTCGGCGATGCCCTTCTCGATGGGGAACTGCGGTTGGTACCCCAACTCGGTGCAGGCCCGACTGAGGTCTGCCTCGGTATGCGGCTGGTAGAAGGGATAGGGGTTCTCAAAGTATTCCGGTGCATAGTGGGTGCCGTAGGCGTGATTCAAGAGCGCGATCACCTCGTTGAAGGAACTAGCCCGACCGCTCCCGATGTTATACACGGCGCTCCGGGGCGCCTGGGCGGCGAGAATGGTTCCCTCGACCGCGTCCGCGATGTAGACGAAATCCCGTCGCTGCTCCCCATCTGTGAAGACCCGGGGCGGGCCGCCCGCTGCGATCTGACAGGCGAGCTGGTAGATCATACTCGCCGCTTTCCCCTTGTGCGCCTCCCCCGGGCCGTACACGTTAAAATACCGGACCCCCACCAGGCGCGGGAGTGTTCCATCGGCCGCAGCCCAGGCCGCCAGGTTGTCCAGGATGCACTTGGAAAAGGCATAGATATTCTGCGGGGCCGGTGACCGATCTTCCGCCATCTTCCCGGTGCCGATCCCGTACACGGCCGCTGACGATGCGTAGACCACCGGAATCCGATGCTGGCTGGCGTAGGAGAGAACGGATCGGAACCCCTCCACGTTTGCCCACAGCATCTGTCGCTCATCGGTCACCGTCGTGTCGGTGATCGAGGCGAGGTGGAAGATCACATCAGCCGGGCGCCCAGCGAATCGCTCATTGAGGTCGAGGGTCGTAAGGTCGGCGGCAAGCACATCCCCGTGAAACCCGAGGAGGTTGTGAAAACTCCCCGAACGGAAATCGTCGATGACGGTCAGCCGCGCCTCGGGAAGGCGACGTCCAAGCTCTTGAACCAGGTTCGACCCGATAAATCCCGCGCCACCCGTCACCACGATATGGCGCCAACGAGTCAGCTTCACTCCCCGTCCGGCCTTTCCCTTCCGCCTCGCCGCTGGCATCCCCTACCCTCCGAGACAGCCCTGCCCAGGACGCACAGGCTCCCCGATGTACGCTGGCCCCCTTATACCATCAATGCCGCACCGTCGACAACGACCGTTGCGGCCAGGACAGAGAAGCAACATCCGTCTCGCCGGCGGAGAAGGCCGTCATCGTCCGCCCAGAGGCAAGGCCTCGCCGCGCGCGCTCCATCACGCCCCCGGGCGCGACCTGCCTGCGCGCCCATCAGCCTTCTGCCAACAGTGCGAGCACGGCCTGGTTCCACCCGACCGGTCCAACCCCGGGGACCTGAAGGATCTCTGCATGCCGTGAGGTCGGCTCATGGGTGCCATCCGGTTTCGCAACCAGGAAGGCCCGATCCACCACGTGGAGCATGGATAGGTCATTGGCACTGTCCCCGAGGCCTGCCGTTCGAACCATGCTGTCCCACTCGCGAAACCACGTCACAAGTTGGGCGACGGCGCGCCCCTTGTCGTGGTCCCCTGTCAGGTGGAAGAAGCGCCCCCCGCCCGTGACCCGGAGCCCGGCCGCACGCGCCCACCGCTCAATCCCCCCGGGCTCGGTCCCTGCGGGGATCAGAAAGGGCTCGTCATACTCCCGGCGTTGCGCCAGCACGGCGGCCTCGAGGGGCAGCCCGGTGAGCTCCGCCACCTCGGGAACCGTCAGCTCGGAGAAGCCCTTGGCGAGGACCCCGGTCTCTCGCCGAAGGGTGTCGAGTGCCTCGACGAGCCGTGCGTGGGGGAGACCGAACTCGAGCACCTGGTAGCCGTGCCGTCCCGGAAGATCGACTTCCGGAAAGGTCCCGGGGGGGACGAACACCGCCCCACCGTTTTCGACCACGAAGGGATCGGTGTTGCGGAGGGCTTCGCGGATGACCTCCATCTCGCTCCGGGTCTTGCTCGAGCACAGCACCAGGGGGATCCCCGCCCGCTTCAGAGCCTCGAGGGCGGGACGGGCCGGACCCCACCGGTAGGTGAGAGGATCGAGCAAGGTCCCGTCAAGGTCGGTAAAGATCACCAGGTGTGGGAAAGTCACGATCCGCAGGCAGTGGTCAAGGCTTATTGTCCAACTCGACCGCGGTGCGCAGCCTGTCGAAAAAGCCTGGAATGGCCGAGACCACGCGGTTCCAGTTCGGGATCAGGAGGGTCCCCAGCGGATTCGCGAGATACTCCCGGCTCGCGATCTGCAAGGCATGGGCAAAGGATTCCACCGCGGTTCCTTCCTGATGCTGGTCGAAGATGAGGCTGTTGATCATGGCGTCGTTCTGGTACCGGCTGGTGAACTCGCGCGCGGTCCGGAGGTAGGTCGTGGTCAGGCTGGTGAGCAGGCTCTCCGAAATCACTGCGCCCTCCTCCCCCAGGGTCCGGAAGATCTGCTTCGCGATATCCACGGCCATACGCATGAGGCCTCGCCGCGGCTGCTTGGCATTCAGGGGTTGGTGCTTGTGCTCGTAGGCGTCGCCCAGGTCCGATTGACAGATTCGGGTCGCCGCGCAGTTGCGGTACATCTCCGCCAGAACTCCCACCTCGAGCCCCCAGTCCCCCGGGATCCGATTGACGCGGGCCAGGTCGGCAATCATGGCGAATTCGCCGGCAAGGGGATACTTGAAGCTGTCCAGGAAGACAAGGAAGGGGAGGGGACCGAGGATCTTCTGCAAAGCTCGAGTGAGTGGGGTGATGAAAAGTCGCGTCACCCGTCCGTGGAGCCGATCGGTCACCCGGTTGTAATATCCCTTGCAAAACTCGAAGTCGAGCCGCGGGTTCGCCACCGGATAGCAGAGCCGGACAAGCAGTTCCCGGTCATAGGTGATGATGTCGCAGTCATGCAACGCAATGACCTCGCTCTGATCGTGGGCGAGGACATAGCCGTACGCCATCCACGCCGAGCGCCCCTTGCCGTCAGGCCCAATGACCAGGGCAGACTCCTCGAGCTCCCGATAGAGTGCCTGGATCCGTGGCCCATCGTTCCAGATGATGCGGAGTGGCTGGGGGAGCTCGGCGAAGAAACGCTTGGCCTTCTGAAACTCATCTGGCTTGGCACGGCCAAGGGATACGACGATCTCTCGCAGGTACCTGACCTGCCGGAGTTCCTGGACAATGCGAGAGAGGGCCGGTGTGTCCAGTTCGGCATAGAGACATGGCAGGACCAGGGCGATCGGCCGCGCCCAGGCCGAAGTCTCCAGGTCCCGCTCGAGCCGATCCACATTCGGTTGCCCGAGCCGGTGGAGGGTCGTGATCGCCCCCCCCTGATGGAAATCGCTCACCGCACTTCCTCGGTCCCTCCCCAAAACCTCGGTGCCCGGCTCCGCCATCCAAAGCATGGGACGGGGCGAACCGTGCGCGGCCGGGGGCAAGGGGAGGAAAGTACTCCGGCTGAGAGAGGACAGAGCCGATCAGTGGACCGAATGACGCCGCATTCCAGAAAAGGGCGCTCGGTGCCTTCCCTGTGAACGCTACTGACTCGTATATACCAGAGCAGGCGAACGGCGTCAATCCGAAGGCTCTGGGGTGGGCCCCGACCGCTTTCCTTCGGGTGACCTCTGGTCGCCGGGGGATAGGTCGCCGGGCAGCTCCAGGATCCGCTTGAAGATCCCCAGCACCCCACGCTGGAGTGACTCGGATGGGACCACGGTGACAGCCGGATCACCCAAGGGTCCGTGGACCCTGGCGGACATGACGAAGACGCTTTTGTCTTTTCCAAAGAGGAAGGTGCCAATCCCGAGCTGCTTGATGATCGGCAGCTCACTGATCCCCTTGATAATCTTATCGGCAAGGTGCAGCGGCTGAATCGCCAGGAGCATATCGACCGTGTCCCGGGGGAGGTCGATCTGGCCGACCCCGCCCGCGCGGATGGCCGGACTTCGGAGCCGCAGGTTCGTCGTCTCGGCGACTCCCTTCTTCAGATCATAGGTGGCCGAGACCTCATCATAGGGTATCCCTTCCCCTTCGGGCCCCTTGGTGAAGAGTCCGGTGATGTTGATCGCTGTCAGGGCCTTGACGAACATCGAAGAGCGTTGAAGCCTCCCCTTTACCATCTCGATCCGCAGCCGCCCGTCGAGGGAGGCCAGGAATCCCTCACGCCCCCCGGCGAAGAGCACCCCACTCGCCCGCAACTGGCCCGTGACAAGCGGCGTGGCCTCGGATCGGGGACCCGTGACGCAGATGCGCTCGGCACGTCCCTCCTCTAACACGAACTGAAACCGCCACCGCCACCCGTGCCGTTTCAGCTCGCCCTGCAGCGTCGCCGCGACCAGTCCGCCGCCCCATCCGGCCGTCAGATTGGTGGCTCGGACTAAGGTATCGGCAAACCGGATCTCTCCCTGGATCTGCTCAAAGGGTTCCGGGTGCCCTCTGACGCTCAGGGATACGCCGCTCGACCGCACGGTACCGCGGTATCGCGGAAGCCCACGGGGGCCCTGGATCGTCAACTGGGTTTCCAGGATCCCCGAGGTGTCAACCACCTCGGGGAAAAAGCTGCCGGCGAGGATCGCGGGAACTGCCCCACTGATTTTCAGGTCCATCTCCTCGCCAACCTGCCCCCTAACCGTCACCTCACCCCCCTCCCCCCCGAGCTTCAGCTCCAGGATGGTGAGTCGCCCCTGTCCAAAGACCAGCCGGACCGGTCCCCGAGCTTGCAAGGCGTGCCCCTGAATCGAGAACCGCGCAGCCGCAAGTTCCACGGTCGCCCGCTCCGGCGTCCCCTCGCCCAGGCGCCCGCCGAACTCAATAGAGCCAGAGCCAACCCCGCTCAGGTGTCGGGGCTGGTCCCCGATAATCCGAAAGAGACTCCCGAGGTCCCCGTCCTTCAAGGTGAGCCTGCCGTCGTAGAGGGGGAACGCCGAGGTCGCAAGGCGGCCCCGAAGGGTGTAGCCCCGTTCGGGCAGGTCGAGGAGACCTGTCAGTCGATCCTGCAGCCCATCCCAGGTCATGCTCGCCCTTCCCCGGCCGAGCGGCACCCCACGGTAGGCCAGCCCTCCCACCTTGAGATCCGCAACCACCCGTGGCCGGGCAATCGGCCCGTCCCCCCGCACGGCCAGGGCTTGGACTGTCCCCATGAGCTTCGAATCCCTGAGGAGGACAAGGCGCTCGATGGCCAGCGGCGTGGAGGTCAGCTCGAACCGCGAGGCACCATTGAAGCCGATCTCGAAGCGGCCCCGCACCCTTTCGCGCCCCCGCCTGAGCTCGAGCCCCTCCAGGAAGACCTTCTCCTGCTGCAGGCGGACGGCGGCGTGTCCGCGCTCCCAGGGTTCATCCAGGATGACGACGGTGCGGAGGGCAAGTGTCCCCTCCGCGCGGAGGGCCTTCGGCCTGCCCCGGATCCTCGCCGAGAGGCGCATCCCCCCAGCGAGGGGCACGGGTCCCCGAACAAAGACCCCCAAAAACTCCTCCAGGGGACCGCGGACCGTGCCGCCGATGTCGAGGTCAAGGTCGTGGATGAGGCGGATCTTCCGATCTGGTGGCTTCGGCGAGAGGAAGAGGCCCACCCGGAGGTCTCCGCTGAGCTTTCCGCGGCGCACGGTGAGGGGTGAGGCGGTCAGGGTGCGTCGGGCAAAGGCAAGCTCAACGGGACCGCGCACACTGGCGAGGGCGACGCCGAGCAGGCGCCCCTCGGTCCAGTCCAGGGATCCCCGGAGGACGGGATCGGTGAGCGGCCCGGTCAGGCGCCCGACAAAGGTCGCCCGGCCCGCCAGCTCGTGAGGTTCCGCCCCAACCAGCCGTCCAGCGCGCTCCACCTGCGGAAAGCGGGCCTGCACGCGGAGGTCAAGCTCCCCACTCCGCTCCACCCTCCCCTCCGCCCGGAGGACCGAAGGGGCAATCTGCACTTCGAGGCGGCGGACCAGGACGTGGCCATCACCACCCTCAAGGGTGAACTGAGCCCGACCCTGCTCCCCCGGACGGTTGGTGAGGTGAAACTGCTCCACCTGCACCTCGGCTCGACCCTGCAAGGCCGCAACGTCAGGGCCTTCACCCGTGGCCTCGACCTCAACCGTGGCTTTTCCTCCTACCGGGGCCTTCCCGGCGAAGAGGCGAAGAGTCTGGCCCACATCCACCCGCTCTCCACGGAGCAGAAGGCGGTAGCGAAACCGCTCCCAGTCCAGAGCAAAATTCCCCGTCAGGCTCCCGTCAGCCGTCTCCAGCTTCAGCTCCTGAACGCGGAGACCCTCCCGGCTCGCCAAGATCTGGGCGGTCAGTTGGGAGAGGACGAGTTGCTTGACCTGACCGCCGGTGACCGCGACGTCGGCGATGAAGCGGGGATCCTCCGGGGGCCCCGTGACTTTCCCCTCGACCACGAAAGACCCCTGAAGCAAACCGCGGAAGGCCACCGGGAGTTCGCCAAGCTCCCCCCGGATCCTGGCAGTCAGATCAAAGGCCGGGTCTGTACGGAAGCTGCGAACGCGGCCCTGCGCTTGGAGGTTCGCCCCGGGGGCGGCGAGAAGAAGCTGCCCGATATGGATGTCCCGCTCCTCGACCCATGCCAGCAGGATGAGATCCCGCAGGAGAACCGAGGTTGCCCCCGTCTGGACGGTGGTCTCTCTGATCCGAAGGCTCGCCGCAATCTCGCCCCGAGGCGCCTGGAGCACAGCATCGAGCCCGGCCAGGACCATCTGCATCTCGGCGCGCTGCACAGTCACCGACCCGTCCCAGATCTCCAGATGCTCGACGCCGGCCGGGAGGGCGAGAGGGATCGCCAAGCCGACGGGAGTGGCGGGAGCCGCCGGCGGAACCGTCGGAGCACCAAGGGTGAGCGGTACCGCCACCCTGAGGGTCGGTCGGCGCAGCACCACGCGGTGCAGGCGCAGGCGGAGCCGGAGCAGCTGCCCGAGATCCGGATAGAGCTGCACCCGCTCGATCTCGAACAGGGCTCCCTCGCGGGGCGGGTCACCGCTCGCCACCGCCACCTCCTCCACATAGAGTGATCGGAGGAACAGGCCCAACCGTACCGGGCCGACCCGGACCTCACGACCGAGTTGCGCTTGCAGCTCCGATTGAATCCGGGACCGGATCCGCTCTTGGACATAAGTGGTCCGGAGTAACAGGGAGAGACTGCCGGCAACCAGCAGGACGAGCCCGACCAGGACACCGATCACCAGGAAGACTCGGTGGGCCCAAGTGGTCACACGCATCGCCAATCTCCTGCCGGGGATGCCCCTCGCCAACGCCGACCGTGAGGCAAAGGATACACGTCAGATCTTGGATCCTGCGGGAGGGTCCGGCCCAGGTCCGTTCGCCGTGACAGTCCGCGCCCCGCGCGCCCCTTGAGTGTCCTGAGGGCCCTCCGGCGAACAGGGCCATGGAAGCGTCGGGCTACAGGGGCGAGGTGAAGAGCGCCAAGACACGAACCCTGCTGCGAGTCATTCTCCCCGCGAACCCCAACGCTGTAGCAGAGAGGAGAAGCTTCACCGATGAGAGCGCGGAGGGGAGGGGACCGAACCAGCTAGTCCGGCTCCATGCCATTTGGATTTTCTACTCTGGGGCTGATTGGTTCCGGCCCTTCCTGATACTGGACCGGATCAATCCTCGCAGGATCCGACTCCGCTCGGCCCCACGGAGGAGACTGGACAGGTCCTCGTAGAGCGTCGGATCTTGGAGGAGGGCGCCCAAGGTCCCCTCCCCCTCCGCCACCCGCTCCGCCACTTCTCGAATCGCCCGGACGGCCCGCTTGAGGTCCACGAGGACCTCCCCCCCTTGCTGGGTCGTCACCAGGGTTCCCAGCAGTCCCTCCCCTTGCTCGATATTGGACAAGAGCCGATCCCCCCGCTCGGCCGCTCCTCGGAGGTGCCGGGCCGCCTCGCCGAGATCCTGGAGCAAGGCCGTGCCGGCATCCCCATAGATCAGGGCATGCAGTACGCCACTCCCCTCCTGAATTGCCGCGAGGGCGCCCTCCAAGCGCTTGGCAGCTTGTCCCATGTCCTCGACCACTCCGCGGCCGTCTCCCGTCACCAACGCCCCCAGCAGGCCTTGCCCCTCTTCCACCTTGGTCATGATTCCCTGGACCGACGTGGCCACGGCTGCCAGTTGGTCCGCGGTCCGGGCAAGTTGATCGAGGATCTGTTCGCCCTTGGTGTCCAGGAGGTCGAGGATCTTTGCCCCTCGGCGCTCATAGACCAGGCTGTGGAGCAGACCGCTGCCCTCCTGGATTTCCCGGGTGATTTGCTCGAGGGAAAGCAGCGTGTCGCCCAGCGCCTTCCGCGTCTTGGGCAAGGCGAGCGTCTCGAGGAAGGCTTCGAGGGACCTGCTCGCCCCCTCCATGTTTTCCAAGACCCGCGCCCCACGGGCCACGAGTTGAGAAAAGTCTTGAGGTTCCTCCGTTCGGACTTCGTCACCCGGCTCAAGCACCCTCCCCGCTTCCGTTCCCACCGTCAGCTCCAGCACCTTATCCCCCACGAGCCCTACGGTGCTGATCCGCGCAATCGAGTCCGAGCGGATCCGCGACTTGAAGGAGGTGTCGATGCTCAGCTCGACCTGCACCCGGGGATCCGTCACGTCCCTCCCGAAGGCAATCCCGCTCACGGTCCCGACCGTCAGGCCCGCGAGCCGCACCGGGGCTCCCCCGATGAGACCCTGGATGTCCCGAAACGAGGCCCGAAGGCGATAGCGATCCTCGAAGAGGCGGCTCTGGCTCCCGATCGACAGGACAAAGGCCACGAAGAGGATCAGGAGGCCGGAAACGAACAGCCCTACCCGGAACTTTAAGAGCAGCTCCCTATCACGCATGGCGCGGTGTCCCTGCCTCGTGCGAGACATCCAGGAAGGCCCGAACCTCGGGGTCCTCGGTGCGGGCCATCTCCGCTGGGGTGGCTACCAGCGCGATCCGTCCCCGGGAGAGGAGCGCAATGCGGTCCGAGATCCTGAAGGTGCTTTGCAGATCGTGGGTGACGACGACCGATGTGAGATCCAGTTTCGCCTGCAGGTCCACAATCAGCTCGTTGATCTTCTCGACATTTTGCGGGTCGAGGCCCGTCGTCGGCTCATCGTAGAGGATGATGCGAGGAGGGAGGGCGATGGCCCGGGCCAGGGCTACCCGTTTGCGCATCCCACCCGAGAGCTCAGCCGGCATCTGCTTGCCGATCCCGGCAAGTCCCACCAGCGCCAGCACCTCCTCGACCCGGCTCATGATCTGGCCCTTGCTCATGGTGGTGTGCTCCCGCAGAGGAAAGGCGACGTTCTCAGCCACCGTCAGCGAGTCGAAGAGGGCCCCACCCTGAAAGAGCATCCCCACGCGCTGCCGCACCTTCAACAGCTCTGCTTCTGACAAGGGGACGATATCCCGTCCCTGAATCAGAATCTGACCGGCCTCGGGCTTCATCAATCCGATGATCAGTCGGAGGAGGACGCTCTTGCCACTGCCACTGCCACCCAAGATGGTCAGGACCTCGCCCGTCCAGATGGCGAGGTTGAGACCACACAGGACCTCCTTCCGGGCGAATCCTTTTGTCACTCCCTGGAGCTCCACGGCCACCTCGCCCGCGAGAGCGCTGCGCGCCGGGGCGGTTGTCTGATGCCGCGTGGTCGTCATCCCCCTCCCCACCTCTGGAGTCCCCGGCCGCCAACCGCCAGCCTGGGCTGCGGACCGCACAGGGCACGACGGGTCAATCGACCGAACACACTGCCCTACCCCGCGCCGACCACTCCTACCCTTCCAGCCACCAGAAAAACTTCGTGAGGAAGAAGTCGGAGATGAGGATAGTAACCGCTGAGGTCACCACCGTCGCCGTCGTCGCGCTGCCGAGTCCCCCGGTGCCCCCATGGGCCTCCAGGCCCTTCTGGCAGCTGATAATGGCGATGAGCAGCCCGAAGACAAAGCTTTTCCCGATGCCGCTCAGGAAATCCGCCAGCCGCAGGTTCTGCCAGACAGTGCTGAGGTACTGATGGAACCCGACGTTGAACTCATACTGCGAGATCACCATTCCCCCGAAGATCCCCACCCCGTCCGCGAGGACCGTCAGGAGGGGCAGGACCAGCATCATGCTGAGGACACGAGGCAGGACCAGCTTCTTAATCGGGTTGGCCCCCAGAGCCCGCATCGCATCGATCTGCTCGGAGATCTTCATCGAACCGAGCTCGGCGGTGATCCCCGACCCTACCCGACCCCCGACCAGGAGCGCCGTCAAGACTGGACCCAGCTCCCGGACCATCGAGAGGGAAACCACAATCCCTACGTAGCCCTTTGCGCCGAAGCGAGCGAGCCCGAAGGTCGTCTGCAGCGCCAGGACAAGACCCGTGAAGACCGCGGCGGTCACAGCGATGGAAACCGATTTGACCCCCGCGTGGTCGATCTGCTGGAAGAGCGCGCGCAGGTCCCAGGGGGGGCGGACCAGCGCCAAAAACGTGCGCCCAGCCAACAGCCCGATGGCCCCGATCTCCCCCGTCACAACCGCCGCTCGATCGCCGAGGGCGACGAAAAAGTTTCGTGCAACCACTGCCGCCTTCATGGTGACCGCTTCGTGAATTGCCAACTGTCCATGAGGTCCGCCAGGGCCCGCTCGGCTTCCGCGAATTCAGCCGGAGCGGCGACCGCAAGCAGGTCATAGAGGCAGCCCCCCTGCCGGGCCACGACTGCCCTGACCTGGACGGGATGCCCATTCAGATCCCCGCGGACAATCGTCTCAATCGCCTCGGTGCCATCGAGGACGAGTGCTCGCCGCCCCACGGTCTGCACCTGCCGAAGGCCGAAGAGGAGATGGCGCGCCAGGATCGGGAGGGGGCCCGTTTCCGATGCTGGACAGCTCGCTCCAACCGCGATCCGGGCCGATGTCCCATGCCGCGCCAGGGCCACATTGGCCCCCGCAATCTCGATGACGTCCCACCCAGCCTCAGGGAGCCGCACCCGAAAGCCCCCGGCCGCATCGATGAAGCCTTCATCGACGATTCGCCCGGTGGCACACCCAGCGAGCCACACGAGCGCCAGGAGGATCGACCCCCAACCGGTGCCCGGCCAGCGACCGCCTAGGGCGAAGGCCAAGCCTCCCCCTCTTCTTCCCTCACGTCCCGATGCGGTCGTCCCTCGGGAGATAGGCCCACGTCGTTCACGACCGGACGTCTCAGCTCCGCCTCACACCGCCGCAAGCGTCGCCGCAACCGGATCGCCTGCGGAAGACCGATGAGGGCCGCCAGGAGTGCCCCGACGCCCGCTGCGACCAAGACAATGATTGCCACCGAACTCTCGATCTTCCGAAAGAGGAGGTCTACCGTGACAGGCTCGGAGTTCCACAAGGCAAAGAGCGCAACGAGAGTGGCCAATACCAGACCCAGGATCAGATAGACTTGCACGCTTCCCCCCGTGGCCTGCCCGAGGTCGGGAATAGAATCCGATAGGTTTCCATCCTACCGGCCCAGAGCAATGGGGTCAAGGCCTTCGGCGGAAATACGCAGACCACACCGCGGTGAGTCAGGATGTGCGGAGCTTCGGGTCGAGGACGTCGCGGAGCGAATCCCCGAAGAGGTTAAAGCCAAAGACGGCGGTGCTGATCGCCAGCCCCGGAAAGATCGCCATCCACGGAGCCTCCTCTGCAAACTCGATAGCGGCTCCGCGGAGCATCAGGCCCCAGGCGGGGGTGGGCTCGCTGACCCCCAGGCCGAGGAAGCTCAGTGTTGCCTCGAGCAGGATCGCCTGAGCCAAGAAAGCGGTCAGCATGATCAAAAAAGGGGCCACGATATTGGGGAGCATGTGGCGGAAGATGATCCGCCCGTGACCGAAGCCCATTGCGCGCGCCGCGTCCACATACGGCGTCTCGCGAATGGCCAGGGCGCTGGAACGCACCACGCGAGCGCACCGAGGAGTCATGGGGATGGCGATGGCGATGATGACGTTCGCCGTGCCGGTGCCCAGCGCGGCCACGACCGCAAGGGCCATCACGATGAGCGGGAAAGAAAGGAAGATGTCCATGATCCGCTGAATGAAGAGGTCGATCTTGCCCCCGAAGTAGGCACTGATCACCCCAATGACCGCCCCCACCGTCGCCCCGAAGAAGGAAGCAATGAACCCCACCAGTAAAGCCGTGCGAGATCCATAAATAATCCGGCTCAGGATATCCCGACCATAGGCGTCCGTTCCCAGCCAGAAGGTCGCGTTCGGCGCTTGCATCATGAGGTGATACCGGGTTTCCAATGGATCGTAGGGGGTGAGCAAATCCGCCCCGATGCCCACCAGGGCCATCAGAAGAACAACCGCCGCCCCGCTGGCACCGACGGGCTTCCGGCGAGCGAAGCGAATGACCGCCTCCAGCCAGAGGGGCAGCCTGATGGCTACCTGCCGCCCCATCGGTACAGCCGCCTCAGCCCCGGTACGATCCGGTCCCATAGCACCTCCCCATCACCGATATCGGATCCGGGGGTCCAGGCATGCGTACAGGATGTCCACGACAAAGTTTACCAGGACAAACGTCGCGGCCACCAGGAGCACCAACGTCTGGGTCATGGTGTAGTCCCGCTGGGCGATGGACTGCACGAAGAGCTTCCCCAGTCCGTTCAGATTGAAGACCTGCTCGGTGACCACGAGCCCTCCGATCAGAAAGGCAAATTCCAAGCCGAGCACCGTGATGACCGGCAGCATGGCGTTTTTCATGGCGTGGCGCGTGATGACCACCTGCTCCCATAGCCCCTTGGCGCGGGCGGTGCGGATGTAATCCTCGCGTAGGACCTCCAGGGTCGACGAGCGGGTCATGCGGGTGGCCACAGCAGAGTAGCGATACCCTGTCGCCAGGGCGGGCCAGATGAGCTGCGAAAGATTCGCCCATGGGTCTACCCATATAGGAGTATAGAACATCGGCGGAACCCACCGAAAGTTGATGAGCAGGAACAGGATGATGAGGATCCCCAGCCAGAAGGAGGGCATAGCGAGGCCGGCGATGCTGAAAACCCGGATGCCATAATCCACCCAGGTGTCCTGTTTCAGAGCCGCCAGGGTGCCTAACGGGATGGAGATGAGGATGGCCACCAAGGTGGCCATGATGGCGACCTGAAGGCTGAGCTGAAAGCGGATGCCGATCTCGTAGGAGATAGAACGTCCCGTCCACATGGACGTCCCGAAATCCAGCCGCACAATCCCAAAAATCCAGTTCACAAACTGCTGCCACATGGGCTGGTCCAGGCCGAGCCGGGCCCGTTCCATTGCTAGGACCTCTTCGGTGACGAAGCCCCCTTCGCTGGCCAGCCTCAGCTCCACGATGTCGCCCGGAATCACCCGCATCAGGAGGAAGACGAGGACCGCCACCCCGAGGAGGGTTGGGATCATCAAGAGGAACCGTTTGACAATATACGCCTGCATCGCCGGTCAAA
>JBHIAD010000027.1:0-15205 GCA_046758405.1 Methylomirabilales bacterium (SeqCode) | reverse complement strand
TCCGGCGCGTCAACCCCGAGGAGATGCAAGGCATTTGCCAACACCCACTGCATCGCCCTGACCAAAGCGAGGCGCGCCCAGGTCAGCTCACCCTCCTCGGTCAGAATCCGGTGCTTATTGTAGTAGCTGTGGAAGTCGGAAGCCAGACCCTGCAGAAAGGCCGGGATCCGGTGGGGCTCATAGTGCAGGGCTGCCCCGGCCACTACCTCTGGATAGCGGGTCAGATGCTTGAGCAAGGCCAGCTCTTCCGGGGTCGTGAGCCAGTGAAGCGGCGCCCCCTCCGGCTTGTCCTCCCTCCCCGCCTTCGCGGCTTCCCGCAGGACGCTCGCCAGACGCACGTGGGCGTACTGGACATAGTACACCGGATTCTCCATTGACTGCGACTTGGCCACTTCCAGGTCGAAGTCCAGGTGGCTGTCAGGGCGCCGCGTCAGGAAGAGGAAGCGGGCGGCGTCCCTGCCGACCTCCTGAAGGACCTCTGCGAGGGTAATGAACTGGCCCGTCCGCTTGGACATGGGGACCGGCTGTCCCCCGCGAAGGACAGCCACCATCTGGACCAGGACAATGTGCAGAGCACCAGGATCGTACCCGAGCGTCTGAATGGCTCCTCGGACCCGCGGGATATAGCCGTGGTGATCAGCGCCCCACACGTTGATCAGCCGGCCGTAGCCACGCCGAATCTTGCTGGCATGGTACAGGACATCGGACAGGAAATAGGTCGGCGTCCCATTCGAACGGATGAGCACCCGATCCTTGTCATCACCGAAAACCGTGGTGCGAAGCCACAATGCCCCCTCACGCTCCTCGAGAAGCTCCGGCGAGGCCCGTCCCTCCTCCCACAAGCGGGCGAGCAAGGTCCGGGGGGGCACCTCCGGCAGGAAGAGGCTACGCTCGCTGAACCAGGTGTCGAACCGGACTCCGAACTGTTCGAGGTCGCAGCGTAACTCCTCAAGCATCCAGCCGCCGGCAGCCTCACCCACGAGGGGCAGCGCCTCGGTCTCGTCACCGTCGAGGAACTTGTCACCGCAGGCGTCGTGGAGTCGGGTGGCCAGGTCCCGCACGTACTCGCCGTGGTAGCCCTCCGCGGGAAAGCTCGCCGGTCGGCCCGCCTGCTCGCGATACCGGGCCAGGACCGATCGCGCCAGCTGCTCGATTTGGGTGCCCACATCATTAATGTAAAATTCGCGTTCGACGGCGAACCCGACGGCAGCGAGCAGGTTCGCGATGGCATCGCCGACAGCGGCGCCCCGGCCGTGCCCCACGTGCAGCGGCCCGGTCGGATTGGCACTGACAAACTCGACAAGGATCCGCTCGCCCTTCCCGAGCGTGGCGCGCCCGTACTGCTCCTGCTCCTCCATGATCACCGGGATGACGTCATGCCAAAAAGCGGGCGTGAGGTGCAGGTTCAGATATCCGCCCCCAGCCACCTCAACCCGATCCACCGCCTGCGGTGGAACTGCAAGGTGGGCCACGAGGGTCTCCGCGATCCGGCGGGGACTCTGCCGGGCCACCTTGGCCAGGCCGAAGGCGACCGGTGTCGCCAGATCACCGAACCGGGGATCGGGGGTCTCCCAAATGACCTCGCCGGGGATCTCGACCCCGAGGGCTCCCCGGGCCGCCTCGTGCAGGCGCTCTGCCAAGTCTGACTTGAGGTCTGCGAGTCGATCGCGCACCCTTCCCTCCTGGCCTGCTCAACGCGGCGAACGTAGCGCACCCGCGCAGGGGGGTCAACACAATTCCCGTGTTCTCTTGGGCCCAACCCAGGAAAAGGAACGCCCCGCGGGATGTTCCGAATCCCGTGGGGCCGTACGGAAGCTGCCACTAACGGATCAGTGCTCTCCCTCACCCTCCGTATCGTTGTAACCGCTGACCCGCCTGAAGAGTGAGGCGGCGATTGGACAGCTAGGGGTGGGGATCAGGCCCCCGGCGAGCGCGCCGTGCTCTGGCGACACCCCGGGATCGGTGTCGCATAGCCGTACTGCTCACCCGCATACGCGACCCAGAGGGCTCCCTTCCCGCAGCTTTCGATCCCCTTGCCGTCAAAGACGTACCACTGGACACCCTGACCGAATTGACCGAGCGCCTGCGAGAAGACGGCCTGCATCATCGAGACGACAGCAGTGACGGCAGGCGGAAGAGTCCGCTGGGCGAGCGGCCGTCGCGCCTTGCCGTCTGGGGTTTGGATCAGGGGGCTGGTAGCGCTATCAAATGTGAACTGTCCCAAGGGCGAGACATTCGCGCGGGCAACGGCGACAAGCATGTACTCTCTCAGGATTGCTCGGGCCCTCTCCGCGTTGGGGGATTGCTCATCCACAATCTCGGGAGCGATCCACCAGACGAAAACAACCTCCGTTCTCGACCGCTGATCAATGATTTGGGTGTACTCTTGTGCTTGGGCGCTTGGTGATGCACGCCATTGCCGGGCACTTCCGCTGGCTGGCAGGCTGACACCGATCGTGAAAATCAGGATGCCGACCAGCAGGGACCGTAAGACCTGCATGATGACCCTCCCCGTCCGATACTGGAGACCCCCTTGTCTCCCGGTAGGCCACATGATGTGCAAGGGAGGTGCCACAACTCAACGGTGAGGGAACCCGCGCCTGGCTTGCTCCTTGCAGTCTTCGGTGGAAAAAGAGCCAGATCGTCATCTCTCCAGACAAGGGGCTGCACAGCATGGAAGCTCTAACTCATCGAAATCCAATGCCTCCGTGGGCTGGTAGCACCCTTCGGTTTGTGTTACGGTTAGACCCCACCCTGTCGATTCCCGGTCAGCCAGCGGCAGCACAGACCTCTTCTCTTTCCTCCTTGACAGCCTGCCACAGACGGCATCGGGGCGACAAATGATCGCCCCGCTAATTCAAGCATTCCTCGTGCTGGTCTCTTTCGTCTTCTATTCCGCATTCTGGCTTCTCTGGTATCTGGCGTATGCTCCCCCCGGCTTCCGTACCCTTCTGGTTGGATCGCTCGCCTTGTTGGCCATCGCGATCATCGTTCGAGGATTTAACTATCCACATACCGGCACCCAGGAAGCGCACCGTGCCGTGCTGATTGTGCTGGTGCTTCTCCTCGTATCAGACCTGCTTGGGTGCCTCTCCATGCTCATCGGCCCGGGGCTCTATTCCCGACTGTTTTTCAGACCCACGTTCATCGCCTTCCTCCCTGCCGTCCCGATCGGCATCATCGTGGGTGTATTCCTCACCAGTACCTTCCCTCAACCGCAACCCAGTCTCCCAACGATTATCACCGATAGCTTTCGAACACTGAAGTTTACTCTTGGGGCAATGGTCATCATCTGGGTGGGCACGAGGAGGATTGTGTTCGAGAGCTGCTTCTACCTTTCCCCCGCGGATGCTTCCCAGTGCTTTGCCATGGCCCACGCTGCCCGAGCACTCGTGGGAGGACTCGCATGTGGATTGCTGATCTGGATCTGTAAATGGACCACAACGCTGAACAACCGCTATGACATGGACACCGTTGGCTGAGAATCGAACCAACAGCGTGACCCGTTTTGCCTTGGCAACGCTGCTCGTGGTCTGGACCGTTGTCGCTCCATCAGTGTGCGAAATTGTCGAAGGCCAGTCGCTCGCGCTTCGCGGGCATGGGCAGATCTACTTTGTCCCCTTTGGCAAGTTTCCATCGACGGTCATCGATCAATTAGTCACCCGCTTCCAACGAAAATTCCAATTGTCCATCGAAGCGCTGCCCGCAGTTCAATACGCGCGCAACGCCGTAGACTACAATCGCCAACAGGTCATTGCGGAGGAACTCATTCTCTTGATGAAGCGCAGTTTTCCGAAACTGGCCGGTGATCCGAAGACAATCCTGATCGGAATCACGGACAACGACATGTACATCCGCGGTTACACATGGCGATACGCATTCGGGTTTCGCGAGGAGGGGCGGCTTGGCATTGTCTCCAGCGCCCGCATGGATCCAGCCAATTACGGGAAGCCCCCCGATCCCTCCCTCCTCCATACCCGGCTACGGAAGATGATTGCCAGGTATATCGGCATGATGCACTACCAGCTCTCCCCGAACACAAATCGCAACAGTGTTCTGTACGGCCCCATTCTTGGCCTGGATGACCTCGATAGCATCGGCGAAGAGTTCTGATTCGATCCTGGACGCTTTGAGACCACCATCACCTTACAGGATGCGTGGATCAACGCCCAGCGGGCCGTGGGGGCGTTACTTCGATTGATGCGAGTTGATATGAAGGAGTAGGAGTCTCGTCGAGGTAAGGAAGAAGGCGAGGGTGGTACGGCCGATTCTACCGCTCTCGCCTTTTCTATTGGGGTATACCAACCCCATAATGTCAGTACCAGTGGGCGCGGAAAGCGGCAGGGCCGAGGTCTGCACCTTGCCACGCATCGGGCGGGCTGACTTGCGTCGATGTGCCTCCCCATACTATCCTCATCGTGCCCAGCACGGCACAATACGAGTCATCTAAGGTTAGACTCGGAGCAACAGAGGGCGATTCGAAGCGGGACAGACAAAGCTGGGTCCAGGAGCGACGGGCTGGAAACATTGCGATGGTCCATGGCACACTCTCACGACCGATCCTGATAGTGGAGGACGACAAGAAGGTGGCCTCCTTGGTGGCCATCTACTTGGAGCGAGAAGGCTTCAAGACGATTGCCACCTACGACGGCCGGCAGGCACTGGAGCTGGCCCGACAGCATGACCCGATATTTGTCATTCTTGATTTGATGCTGCCCAACGTCGATGGGTGGGAGGTCTGCCGCGAGCTGAGACAGAGCTCCGATGTGCCCATTCTGATCCTCACCGCGAGGGGGGAGGAGCCCGACCGCATCGTTGGCCTTTCGCTGGGCGCTGATGATTACGTCGTGAAGCCTTTCAGCCCACGGGAGCTGGTCGCGAGGGTGAAGGCGATCTTGCGACGAAGCAGGCCGGCCCGGTCGAAGCGAACAGCCCGTTTGTCACATCGCGGGCTCGTGTTGGACCCGGAAAAGCGCAAGGTGACCTTGCACGGCCATCCGGTTTCGCTGACTCCTTTCGAGCATAAGCTGCTTGAGGCGCTCATGGCCGCTCCAGGACGGGTGTTTTCCCGTGAGGAACTCCTGAATCACCTCTATCCCAACGGCGAGGCCGTGGTCGATCGGGTCATCGACGTGCATATCGGCAAACTCCGCCAGAAGATCGAGGAGGACCCTACGAAGCCTCAGTACATCTTGACCCTCAGAGGCGTCGGCTATCACTTTGCCGAAGCTGATGGGTAGCCAGCGCGCAGGTCGGATATGAAGAATCGACTCTTGTGGAAGCTCGTGTGGATCTATGTCCTGGTCATCGGAGTCGTCATGCTCATCATCTGGCTGGCCATCGACTACCTCGCCGCGGACTACTTCATGGCTTTGATGAAGCAGTACAACATCTCGCCGACGGCTGTTCATCAGATGTTCCTGGATGCCAGCCATCGCTCGCTCATCTGGGCCAGCCTCTCCGCCTTGGCCTTGGCGCTGATGCTTAGCTTTCTGCTGACGCGAAAGATCTTGAATCCACTGGGCCAGCTGATCGTGATCACCGAGAAGATTGCGTCAGGCGATTACACGGCCCGAGTCCGGATCTCGTCGCGAGACGAGATCGGGCAACTGGCGACCGCATTCAATCGAATGGCTGATAACCTTCAGAGGATTGAGCAGTTGCGGAGGACCATGGTGATCGACGTCGCCCATGAGCTGCGGACCCCGTTGACGAACATGCGAGGGTATCTGGAGGCTTTGAGCGACGGCGTGCTGCCACCCTCGAAGAAAGCCTTCGAGCTGCTGCACGAGGAGACGCTCCGACTGGTGAAGCTGGTGGCAGATTTACTGCGGTTGGCCAAGGCTGAGGCCGCGAGGACAAGCCTTCGCCCGCGGGAGATCCCGCTCCACGAGTTGATCGCCCAGAGCCTGGACCTGTTCCGGGGCCAGTTTGCTGCGAAAGGCATCACAATTGAAATGCCGGTCGCGGGCGGAGAGGATGTGGTACGGGCCGATCGCGACAAGCTGGCGCAAGCGGTGCACAACCTGCTGCAAAACGCCTGTCAATACACGCCGCACGCCGGCACCGTTAGGATCTCTCTCGAGCGTTTGCCGGGGAGCATCAAGCTCGTTTTCGCAAACAGCGGTGATGCGATCGCCAAGGAGGATCTTCCGCTGATCTTCGACCGGTTATACCGGACCGAGAAATCTCGCTCGCGAGAGCACGGCGGGGCTGGCATCGGCCTGGCCATCGTCAAAGAGTTGATCGAAGCCCATGGCGGCCAGGTCGGAGCCGACAGCTCCCCGGCCGAGACGCGCATCTGGTTCACGCTCCCCGCCTAATTCACTCCTTTCCTTCTCATGCCTACGCCTCTACCCGCTTCCGTTACTCTTGCCCCAGGTGTTTCCCACACTCGTTTTCTCGTCTTTACCAAATCTTTACGCTTGCCTTAATCCTTCTTTATGTTCGTCCAGTAGCGTTCTCGCTGCCAGACCTTTATCAGGTAAGGGTCGCTTCCGTCATGATGACGACGAAGGCGACTCACGAACACCCCGATCCGAGGTCACAACCTAGCACCAATGAGAAGGAGGAAATTCCATGAAACGAATGACAATCGGATTGCTTGCGGTCGCGGCCGCCATCGCGTTCGGCGATGTAGCTGCTGGAGGCCCGGACTCGGCCCTCGCGGGCGGCGGCCTCAAGGTGTTCCTCGAGAGCGCCATCGAAGTGGACGAGGCGGCGGGGACCATCACGCTGCCCCTGTTCAGAGGGACGCACGACGGAGAAGATGTTTTCTATATCATCACTGAGTCGTCCAACCGGGATGACGCGGAGGCGCGGGGGATCAATTGGGCGCCTAAGCTCGCCAATGCCATCGGCACGGTGGCAGTACAATCGGTCACAGCGCCCGGTGGTGTGGTTGACTTCGCTGGTACAGTCGACTTCAGCCTCGCGCGGGTCGTAGCGCCAGGGCCGACGGGATTTCCTCCCAACGTGGCGGAGCCCGGCTCGACGGGGGATGCCGACTACAGCCCGCTGATCACCATGGGTGACGGCATCGTCCTGAACGCGCCTCACGTGGTACGCTCTGATCAGACGGACTTTCACGACAGCGTCGTGAGCATCGACTTCGCAGCCATGGAGGTAACCCTGGAGTTGGTGGCCGGCTTCTATCACGGCAAGGACATCCTTTACATCAGTACTGATGTCTCGGACCCGGTGGTAGCAGCCCTGGAGGCGTCCACCTTCGCGCCGAACCTGAACGCCGCTCCAGGCTTGGCCTCTAATGATCCGGACACCTCCGCACGCGCGGGCATCGTCCCTTTCGTCAACGGCCAGACGGGGGAAGGTAATCCTGAGCGGCAGGGGCTGCAGTCGGCGCTCCTGGACGGACTCTCCCCACTGAACGTGACGGAAGAGCACCCGAACAACCGAGGGAAGATTCCCCTTTACAGCCCACTGTGGGACGTGCATCCCGCGGTGTGGACCGACGACGCCATCGCCACCGGCCAAAGGAGACGGCTCGACCACCATGACGACATCGCAGAGGCGGTCGAGGACGGGCTACTAGTCAGTGGCGGTGCCGGTCCCGAGAACCCCGTTTTTGGCGGACTGAGGGCAGCCGGGTTCATCGTGAACTGCCCGATCATGGCGCTGGACTAGGCTTCTGGAAGGCTTTGGACCGAGAGGGAGATGCTGCTACAGCTTCCCTCTCGGTCCACGCACCATCCGGGCACCCAGGGCGCCGCCTTGGCTCGCGTCATTTGTTAGTCCAAACCCCCTTCAAGCAACTCGATCCCGGTTTAGGCGCAAGTTCGGTCAGGATATTTTTGGTTGCACAGGACCAGGCGGTCCAGGTAGTATCTGGCTCTCTCCGGGAGACATGACCATGCCCGAGTTTCTCTGCAAGCTGGGCACGGCCGGCGGCTCCGTCTACCAGAAGACCTTCACGGCGGAGTCTGAGGTTATGCTGCGCCGGCAGCTCGAGGAAGAGGGATACTACCTCTTCACCCTCGCCGAAAAGGGGACCCGGGCGCGCGCGGTGGGCCTCCTCGGGGGTCGGGTCCGCCGCAAGGACCTCCTCGTCTTCGCCCAAGAGCTCTTGGCCCTCGTTCGCGCCGGCCTGCCGATTCCTGCCGCGCTCAGGCTCCTCGCCCGACGCCGGGCGCAACCGCGGTTCCGGCAAGTCCTTGAGGACCTCCTCCGGGAGGTCCAGGGGGGAAGCGCCCTCTCCGAGGCCTCGGCGAGGCATCCGACCCTCTTTCCTCCACTCTACGTGGCCGCTCTCCGGGCCGGCGAGGAGAGCGGGAACCTAGCGGAGACGCTGAGCCGCTATATCGCCAACCTCAAGCGGGCCCTCGCCCTCCACAAGAAGGTCGTGAGTGCGCTCTTGTACCCCACCGTCCTCGTCATCCTCACCGGCGCTGTCATCCTCTTCCTGGTGACCTATGTCGTCCCCACCTTCTCCCAGATCTATGGGGACTTTGGCGCGGAGCTCCCCGCGGCCACACGGCTTCTCCTCGGCGTCACAGCGAACGCGCAGGCCTGGCTTCCCGTGCTCGGGATCGGCACGGGGCTCGGGGGGCTCGTCCTGTGGCAGGGACGCCGGGTCGCGACGATCGGGCTCGCCCTTGACCGGTTGGCGCTGACTATCCCCTGGGTCGGGCAGGTCCTTTGGCGGTACTTCTTGGCCCTTTTTTGCCGGACGCTCGCCACCGTCCTCGGCGGCGGCATCCCCATGGTCCAGGCCCTCACCATCGCGGTGGGAGCGGTGGGCAATCGGGCAACGAGCCAGCGGTTGGCCCAGGCCATCCCGATGGTCGAGGCCGGCAACTCGGTGGCGAAGGCTCTCGAAGGGGCGGGGGTGGATAACCCCATGATGGTGGAGATGATCGAGGTGGGCGAGCAAACGGGCGGGCTCGAAGAGATGTTGAACCATGTCGCGGACTTCCTCGAGGAAGAACTGGACGTGCGCCTCTCCTCGATGGCGACCCTCCTTGAGCCGATGATCATGGTGAGTATGGGGCTCGTCGTTGCCGTCATCGTGGTAGTGATGTATCTGCCGATCTTCCACCTCTCGTCAGTCATCCGATGAGCCCGGAGGGGGTGTGAGGGTGCACACGCTCGAGACCATCCTGGTGGAAGAGGGAAGCGTCTCTCCTGAGGCCATCCAGGAAGCCCGCTTGCGCGCTCCGAGCCCCAAGGAAGCCCTGGCCCTCCTCCTCCGGGAGGGTCGCCTGACCGAGGAGGCGCTGGCACGGGCCAGGGCGAAGCGCTACGGGGTCCCCTTCGTGGACCTAGGGTCGATCTTCCCAGACCCGGCCATCCTCAAGAGCATCCCGACCGGACTGATCCGCCGGGGCATCCTCCCCTTCCACCGAAGCGATGGGCGGTTGGCGGTGGCCATGGCCGATCCGGGCGACCTCCCCCTGCTCGACGAGATCCGCTTGCTGCTCTCGGAGGAGATCGATGTCGTGGGGGCGCTGCCCTCCCTGATTCAGGAGAAGGCGGCTTCGGCCTCCGTCGCCGAAGCGATCTTGCAGGACATTAGCCAGGACTTTCAGCTCACCCTCGTCCACGACGAGAACGAGGAGGCCCTGACCCTGGAACGGGTCCGCGAAGACGAGCGCCCGATCATCCGGCTGGTGAACACGATCCTGCTGAACGCCCTCGACCGGCGGGCGAGCGACATCCACACCGAGGGCACCGAGCGGCACCTCGAGATCAAGTACCGGGTGGACGGCATGCTCTACCCGGCCATGGACCCTCTGGATCGACGATTCCAGGAGACGGTCGTCTCCCGGATCAAGGTCATGGCCGAGCTCGACATCGCTGAGCGGCGCGTCCCGCAGGATGGTCGCTTCAAGCTCCGCCTCCGAGGGAAGACGATCGACTGTCGAGTCTCGGTCCTCCCCAGCGAGTTCGGGGAAGCGGTGGTCATCCGGATCCTGGACAAGGAATCGATCGCCACCGAGCTCTCCGAGCTGACCCTCGAGGGGCTCGGCTTTCCAGAGCGGGACCTCAAGCGCTTCCGGCGCAACGTCCAGCGCCCCCACGGGATGATCCTGGTGACGGGGCCGACGGGGTCCGGGAAGACGACGACGCTGTACGCGGCAATCTCGGAGATCACCACCGGCGAGGACAAGACCATCACGATCGAAGACCCGATCGAGTACCAGCTCCGCCACGTGGTCCAGATTCCCGTGAACGAGAAGAAGGGGCTCACCTTCGCCCGGGGGCTCCGCGCCATCCTCCGCCACGACCCGGACAAGATCATGGTGGGTGAGATCCGCGACCCGGAAACGGCCCAGATCGCGGTCCAGGCGGCGCTGACGGGGCACCTGGTCTTTACCACCGTCCATGCCAACAACATCACGGACGTCATCGGGCGCCTGACCCACATGGGGCTCGAGCCCTACAACTTCGTCTCGGCCCTGAACTGCATCCTCACCCAACGGCTCGTCCGGCTCGTCTGCGAGCATTGCCGGGTGGAGTCCCACCCCACCCCCGAACTGTTAGAGGAATCGGGGATTTCCACCCCGCCCCCGGGCACCGTCTTCTACGTCGGCAAGGGGTGCCCGGAGTGCCTCCATACCGGCTACCGGGGGCGGACAGGGGTTTTCGAGCTGGTGGAGATCACCGACCGATTGCGCGAGCTGATCCTTGCGCGGCGGAGCGCGGCGGAGATCCGGCTAGCTACCCGGGAGGAAGGGACCGAATCGCTCCGCCAGGCAGCGGTGTCGAAGGTCCTCGCCGGGATGACCACCCTTGCCGAGGCGAACCGGGTCACCTTTGTGGAGGGACCGTGATGGTCCGCCTTGGGATGGCCATCGCGCCCGACGCCGTGACCTGCTGCCGAATCCGCGTGCGGCGGGGCCGCAGCATCCTCCAGGGTGCTGCACGGGTCCCGCTTCCCGCCGGGACTGTGACGGTCCGGTTTGGCGGCCTGTTGATCACTGACGAGGGAACCTTTGCCGCGGGGCTCACCCGGGCGCTCACTGAGGCGGGAGCGCGCCCGGGTGAAATCGGCCTCGCGCTCCCGGACCGCGCCACGCGCATGGGAACCCTGCGCTTCGAGCGGCTCCAGCGCTCGCGGGCCGACATGAAGGAGCTGATTCGCTGGCGCCTGAAGGACCTCCTGCCCTTCCGCCCCGCGGAGGCGCGTGTGGAGTACCAGGTGCTCCCCCGTCCGTCCGACGGGCAGCAGGAGGTCCTCTGGCTCCTGGCGCACGAGCCGGCCGTAGCCCAGGTCGAGGCGGTCCTGGTGAAAGCGGGCCTGATCCCCGTCAGCATTGTCAACCGCGCCTGCGCGCTCTTCCATCTCTGGGAGGCGAAAGGCGAAGCCCCGGGTGAGCACCTGCTCGTTTGGGACGAGCCTGAGACGACGACCATCGTCCTGACCCGCGACAGAATGCCACGCTTCTGGCGCGTCATCCCCACCCCGTCCGCGAACGGGGATAGGGAGGAGCGGGCCGAGCGGGCCGTCGCAATGGTTCGAGAGACCCTGGAATACCTCCGAGAGACCCTCGGCGTCGAGGAGGCCGTGACCCTCTGGGCCGCTGGGGAGGTCGCCTCCCCCGGTGCCCTGGCGACCCTCGCAGGCGCCGGGGTTCCGGTCCGGGCCCTCGATGTCCCCGGCTGTTCCCAAGAGACCCTCGTCCCGACCGGGGCCGCCGTCGCGGCGAGCACCTAGGAGGAACGCATGCGCCTGACCCTGAACCTGGCCTCGATTGACCCCGCCCTGCGCCGGCGGAGGCGACGCTACGCCTTCGGCGCCCTTGTCCTGACCATCCTCCTGTCGGCCGGGCACGCCCTGCTGTACCGAACGCTCGACCGCGAGGCAAGGGCCCTCCGCGTGCGCGGGGCCCAGGTCGAGGAGGGGCTCAAGAAGCTCGAGGCGCGCCTCTTCGCCGTCGAGGCACCTCCGAAGGCGGATCTCACCCGCCGGATCACCCTGTACAACGAAATCGTGGAACGGGCCTCCTTCTCCTGGAGTCGCCTCCTCTTCGAGCTGGAAAAGGCCATCCCCCAGCGGGTAAGGCTTACCGAGATTCAACCCGAATTCACCTCACGCCTCGTCCGCCTCCGTGGGAAGGCTGCGAGCTTTGAGGACCTGCTGACCTTCGTCAGAGGTCTCGAAGCGCGAACCTCCTTCAGTGAGGTCTTCGTCCTGCAGCACGCGCTATCGAAGGAGAAGGGAGGCCCGGGGCGCATCGCGTTCACGATCGGGCTGACATACCGGGGGAGGGAGGCATGAGGCGAATCGCTCTGACCTGCTCGCGAGCGGCCCTCTACACCCTCGTCGCGGCGGGGCTCATCCTTGTTGTGAACCTGGGCGTAGGCGTCTTCGTGACCCTCCCCCTTTTCCGGGACGTCGGGTCCCAGGGAGAGCGCCTCCTGTCGCTCGAGACGCGGACCCAGTCCCTCAGGCGGGACTACCGGCAACGCGCGATGTTCCTGAAAGCCGCCGAACGGATCGCGCAGTACCGGCAAGGGATCCCCCCACCAGGCGCCATCGTCTCCATGATTCGCCGCATCACCAACCTCGGGAGCAAGCTCAGCCTCGAGGTCGTGAACGGGGCATACCGGCCGGTCGAAGTCCGGGAGGATGATCTCCTGCGCCTCTCCTTTCAGATGGACATTGAGGGGTCCTACGCCGGTGTCCGGAGGTTCCTCTACGAGATCGAGGGGCTGCCGGAGCCGCTGGCGATCGAACGCCTGACGATCACGGACGCGGCGCGCTCGCGCAAGGCCGAGCAGCTCCGGCTCCGGCTCGAGATGGCAAGCTACTTCCACAGGGTGGAGGTCACGGCGGGCGCTCAGGCCCGACCGGCCAAAGAGGTGCAATAGGGATGTCCTGGAAGGGGAAGGACGGAAAGACGATCCTGCTGGTGGGGCTCCTCCTTATCTGGGGACTTCTCCTGTGGTGGCGCCTCGCCGACAAGCCCCTGCGAGATACGGGAGGGGCCTCCACCCCGAGCAGCCGCCGGGCCGAGCCCGCCCGCGGAGTACTGCCCCTGCTCAAGTTGGACCTGCCCCGACCCGAGCGGCCGCGCTTCGAGACCAACTTTCGGAATATCTTCACGGCGCTGCGTAAAGAGAGCAAACCGAAAGTTCCCAAGGTCCAAGTCCCCGCGACTCCGCCTCCACCCCCCCCAGAGCCCCCACCACCCGCGCCGGACCCCTTCCTCGAAGGGATCAAGACGCTCCAGTACCTTGGGTTCGCCGAGGCTCAGGGGGAAAAAACCGCATTCCTCGCGGAGGGATCGGAGGTCTTGCTCGCCCGCGAGGCCGAGACCATCGGCGAGCGCTACCGGGTCAAAACCATCACGCCGGAGTACGTCACCCTGACGACGCCCGACGGCACCAAAGAGGCGCGCGTCTCCTTAACCACCGAGACCCCATCCCCCCGGCACCGCAGGAGGAGGTAGGATCATGCGTTGGCCACGTCCGTTGACGACACTCTGGGTTCTCGGTCTCCTCATGGCGAGCTGTGCGACCTCGACCGGTCCGCTGACTCGAGGCGACGAACTGATCGCCGTCGGCAACTACGATGCGGCGGTCCGCTACTACATGGAGGTCCTCAGCCGCGACCCGAAATCGGTCGAGGTGCGGCTGAAGCTGGTGCAGGCGTTCCGGGACGCCGCC
Source organism: Methylomirabilales bacterium (SeqCode) (assembly GCA_046758405.1). GTDB lineage: Bacteria > Methylomirabilota > Methylomirabilia > Methylomirabilales > CSP1-5 > JBHIAD01. Next base: position 1,576 of record JBHIAD010000027.1, on the reverse strand, counting down.
GAGGCTCACTACCAGCGGGGCCACGAGCTCGAGCAGCGGAAATTGTGGGATGCGGCCCTGGATGAGTACCAGCGCACGCTCCTGTACAGGGCCGAAAACGTCCGGACGCAGGAAGCAATCGAGCGAGTCCGAGGGAAGAAGCGTGCCGCCGAGCTTCTCGTGCGGGCCCGGAAGCAGCTCGACAAGGGGGAACTACGCAGGGCGGCCCAGGGACTCGCAGAGGCGAAGGCCCTCGATCCCGAGAACCCGGAGGTCCTCACCCTCTTCGAGGCGGTTGGAGAGCAACTGCAGCTCCTCACCGACGCCGCGGAGGAGGCCGCCCGGGCCGCGGCTGACGAAGATGCCCTCAGCCTCGTCTCCACCAAGCCAGTCACCCTCCGCTTCAAGGACACGGACATCAAGGACGTCATGGAAATCGTCTCGAAGCTGGCTGGGGTCAACATCCTGCTCGATGACGGGATTCGGGTGAAGAAGGTGACGACCTTCGTCAAGGAGCTGCCGCTGCGGCAGGCCCTGAGCCTGCTCCTCACCACCAATCGACTCTTCGCCAAGCCGGTCGGAGAAAACTCGCTAATCGTCATCCCCGACACCCCGGCCAAACACCGACAGTACGACGACCTCATGGTGCGGACCTTCTACCTCAGCAAGGTCGAGGCCAAGGCGGCGGTAAACCTCCTCCGGACGATCCTCAACACCCGCCAGGTCTTCGTGAATGAGAAGCTCAACGCCCTGGTGGTCCGGGACACGCCCGAGAAGATCATGCTGGCCGAGAAACTTCTGGAGGCCAATGACCGGGGCAGCGGGGAGGTCGAGATCGAGCTGGAGATCCTCGAGGTGGACCGGACGCGCCTGAAGGACATGGGGATCTTCATCACCGATCAGTACCAGGTCTTTCTCGACTTTGGCGACTTCGCCACAGCAAAACAGTTTGAGAGTCTGAAGCTCAACACCAATCTCCTCTTCACCAACCCCAGCCTGACCTTGAACCTGATCAAGAACGATGCGGAGACCAAGACCCTCGCCAACCCGACCCTGCGCGTCCTTGACCGGCAGAAGGCAAGCATCCTGATCGGCGAGCGACGCCCCTTCCAGATCTCCCAGATCAGCTCGACGACCGCAACCACGGCCCAGCCCGGGACGACGCCATCGGGAACAATCCAGGAGACTAGGGTGGAGTTCCGGGACGTGGGGCTCAAGCTGACGCTGACCCCCATCATCCACCTGGACAACGAGGTGACCGTCGAGTTGAATTTCGAGATCTCCAGCATCGGCGAGTTGGTCGGGGGAGATCTGTTGCCTTCGGTCAATACCCGGACGCTGAACACCTTCATCAAGATCAAGGATGGGGAGACCCGCCTGCTCGGGGGGTTGATTCAGGACGAGGAACGCACGTCCCGGAACTTCTCTCCCTTCCTGGGAAGCCTCCCGATCATCGGACGCCTCTTTCGAGACGAGCGGCGCGATAAGGTCCGGCGGGATGTGGTGATCTCGCTGACGCCGCGCCTCGTCAAGGTGATCGAGCAGCCAGCACCGTCGGTCACCACCTTCTGGTCCGGGACGGGGCGAAGCTTCGAGG